>NZ_JAWIRU010000001.1:69230-215271 GCF_036320025.1 Stenotrophomonas sp. SMYL86 | reverse complement strand
GGCCCCCCCCGCCCCCCCCCCCCCCCCCCCCCCCCGCGGGGGCGCCCCCCCCCCCCCCCCCCCCGCCACTACCTCATCTGGTCGAACACCCCGGCTACCCAGTCGATGAACACCCGCAGCCGCGGCGATGGCGTGCGGTTGCGCGGGTAGACCAGGCTCAACGGGCTCGGTGTCGGCGGCGCGTCCGGCAACAGCTCGACCAGCTGCCCGCGCGCGATGTAGGGGTCCATCCGGTAGCTCGGTGCCTGGATGATGCCGAGACCCGCCAAGGCGGCACCAAGGAATGCGTCCGCGCCGGAAACCCTCACCCGCGCGGGCAGCGGCACATAGCGCACCTGCCCACCCTGCTGGAACTCAAGCGGAATCAGCTGGCCGGTGGCACTGGAGCGGTAGCCGACCATCTGGTGGCCTTGCTCCAGCGATTCGATGGTCTCGGGCACGCCGTGCGCCTGCACATAACCCGATGCGGCCACCGTAACTTCCCGCAGCATGGTCAACCGGCGCGCCGCCAGATCGCTGTCGGCCAGCGTCCCCACCCGCAACGCCGCATCCACGCCTTCGCGCAGCAGGTCGACATAGCGGTCGCCTTCGCTGACCTCCAGTTCGATCTCGGGGTAATGCTGCAGGAAGTCCGGCAGATGCGGAAACAGCAGGTGCCGGCCCAGCGTGCCATGCACTTCAATCCGCAGCGGGCCGCGCGGCGGCACGTCACGGAACGCGGCTTCGGCGTCGTCCATGTCGGCGATCAGGCGCAGGCAACGGCCATAGAAGGCCTCGCCCTCCAGGGTGGGCACCACCAGCCGGGTGGTCCGGTGCAACAGGCGCACGCCCAGCCGATGCTCCAGTGCCTTGATCGCGTCGGTTACCGTGGCCCGCGGCAGGCCCAGGTCCTCGGAGGCACGGGTGAAGCTGCGGCGCTCGACGATACGGACGAAGGTGCGCATGGCCGTGAATCGGTCCATTGTTCGGCTACCCGGATGATGTTGGCGGATTATGCATGATTATCCGACCGGGTAAGATGGCGAAGATGGCGCTGCGCCACTCCGGCGTGTCCTGCTGGAACCGACCATGCCCACCTCCTCCGCCCGCCGCGTCGCCCTGGTCACCGGCGGTTCCCGTGGCATCGGCTCGGCCATTTCCCGGCGGCTCGCCGCCGATGGCCATGACGTGGTGATCAACTATGCCGGCCGCCGCGATGATGCCGAGGCACTGGCCGCCGAACTCAACGCCACCGGCGCACAGGCCATCGCGTTGCAGGCCGATGTCGCCGACCCGCAGGCGGTGCGCCAGCTGTTCGACGCCATCGAGGCGCGCTTCGGCGGTATCGACGTGGTGGTCAACAGTGCCGGCGTGCTGCAGTTGGCACCGCTGGCCGACAGCGATGACGCGTTGTTCGAGCGGGTGATCGGCATCAACCTCAAGGGCGCGTTCAACGTGCTGCGCGAAAGTGCACGACGGGTGCGAGACGGCGGCCGCCTGATCAGCCTGTCCACCAGCGTGGTCGGCATCAGACTGGAGAACTACAGCGTGTACGCGGCCAGCAAGGCGGCGGTGGAAACGATGGCAGCGATCCTCAGCAAGGAGCTGCGTGGGCGCAACATCACCGTGAACACAGTGGCGCCCGGCCCGACCGCCACCGACCTGTTCCTGGAGGGCAAGTCACCCGAGCTGATCGAGCGGTTGGCGAAGATGAACCCCCTGGAACGGCTGGGTATGCCGGAGGACATCGCCGGTGCGGTGGCCTTCCTGGCCGGTGCTGATGGCGGGTGGATCAACGGGCAGGTGCTGCGCGCCAATGGCGGGATGGTGTAAGGACCACCGGACTGGCTATGCTCGGCCAAACGGAGGGGGCACGCGCATGGAAAAGCCGGGCATCTGGTATCGACTCTGGATGATCACGTTTCTGCTGGGAGGCCTGTTGGCGCTGGCGACGCTGGTGCTGTGGTCCTCGCTGCGTGGCGACGTACGCAATCTGGCGATGGCGCTGATCTGGGTGCTGTGGGCACTGGCCACCCTTTGCTTCTTCCTGGGTGGCATCGCCGATGGCTTTACGATCTGGGGCGTCAACATCGCCAAGAAGGTATGGCGTGCTGAAACGCCAGGCCGTTTCTGGCTCTTCCACATCACCACGACGGTGCTGTGCGTCAGCTGCCTGGGCCTGTTGATCGTACCGATGATGATCGCCTGGCAGGGCGTGGCGCAGTAAGGCTGGCTCGGCTGCGCTTCGCGCAGAAGCCAGAAGCAGCCGAGCATGGGCTCGGCTCTACATTATCGTCAGCCCGTCCGCGCCTCGCGGCGTCGGTGCACCCAGTAGTAGAGCGTCGGCAGTACCAGCAGGGTCAGCAGCATTGCCGACAGCAGGCCACCGATCACCACCACCGCCAGCGGCTTCTGGGTCTCGGCGCCGATCGCGTGCGAGGTCGCCATCGGCAGCAGGCCGAACATCGCCAGCAGTGCGGTCATCAGCACCGTGC
This sequence comes from Stenotrophomonas sp. SMYL86, assembly GCF_036320025.1. Classification (NCBI taxonomy): domain Bacteria; kingdom Pseudomonadati; phylum Pseudomonadota; class Gammaproteobacteria; order Lysobacterales; family Lysobacteraceae; genus Stenotrophomonas; species Stenotrophomonas sp. SMYL86. The sequence goes on along the minus strand of NZ_JAWIRU010000001.1, from coordinate 212,797 downwards.
GCAGGCGCTGCAGCGAGCCCTGCACCACCGACTGCAGCAGGTCCATGCCCTGCTCGCGCAGCTGAGCGAAGCGACTGAGCATCACTACCCCGTTCAGCACCGCTTGTCCGAACAACGCAATGAAGCCGATCGCCGCCGACACTGACAGTGGAATGCCGGTCAACCACAACGCCAGGATGCCGCCGATCATCGCCAGCGGTACGTTGGCCAGGATCAGCGCCGCGCTGCTGATGTCCTTGAAGGCATCGAACAGCAGCACGAAGATGAGCAGCACCGACAGCGGGATGACCCAGCCCAGCCGTTTCATCGCGCGCTGCTGGTTCTCGAACTCGCCGGACCATTCCAGCCGGTAGCCTTCCGGCAGCTGCACGCTGGCATCCACGCGCTTGCGCATGTCGGCCACCACGCTGCCCATGTCACGGCCGGCGATGAAGATGCTGACCGCCTTCACCCGCTGCGCGTTCTCGCGCGAGATGTTGATCGCGCCGCTGGCCATGCGGAAGTCGGCCACGTCGGACAGCGTCACCGTGTGGCCATCGCCGATACCCACTGGCACCGTACGCAGCCGTTGCAGGTCGCGGTCGGCATCGTCCAGGCGCAGCGTGATCGGGAACCTGCGATCGCCCTCCCACAGCTCGCCGACCTGGCGCCCGCCCAGCGCGGTCTCGATCACTTCGTCGATGTCGCGCACGTTCAGGCCATAGCGTGCTGCGCGGTCGCGATCGATATCGATCTGCAGCTGCGGCAGGGAGCCATCGCGGTCGATGAAGGCACTCTCCACGCCCTCCACCCCACGCACCTGGCCCAGGATCGCCTGCGCCTGCCGGTTCAGTACGTCCAGATCCGAGCCACTGACCTTGATCACCACCTGGCCTTTGATCTGCGAAATGCTCTCCAGGATGTTGTCGCGCACGGGCTGCGAGATCGAGAACTCCGGCCCCGGAATGCGTTGCTCCAGCGTGCGCTGCAGGTCGCTCACCAGCTGCCGCTTGTCCACGCCCTTCGGCCATTCCTTCTCCGGCTTCAACGCCACCAGCGCCTCGATCTGGTTGGCGCCCTTGGCATCGGAGCCGTCTTCCGGGCGCCCCAGCTTGGCCACCACCGTCGACACCTGCGGGAAGGTGCCGACCAGCTCACGGATGCGCCGCGACTGCTGCTGCGCTTCGGCCAGGCTGGTGCTGGGGTCGAGTGTGGCGGTCAGCCAGATCGATCCTTCGTCCAGCTCGGGCAGGAACTCCGAGCCCAGGCGAGTGCCCAGTGCCAACGTACCCACCAGCAACGCCACTGCGGTCAGCACCACCGCACGTGGCCGGGCCAGTGCGCGCTCCAGGATCGGCCGGTACCAGTCGGTCAGGCGGTCCATCAGCGGGTTGCCGTCGCGCATGCGGTCGCGCCGCAGCCACCAGTAGCAGAACAGCGGTACTACGGTCAGCGCCAGGATCAACGCACCGATCAGGGCCGAGGTCACCGAGTACGCCATCGGCGCGAACATGCGGCCTTCCTGGCGCTGCAGGGTGAAGATCGGAATGTGCGCGGCGATGATGATCAGCATCGAGAAAAAGGTCGGGCGACCCACTTCCGATGCGGCCGAAAGAATGGTCGAGAAGCGCGTCTTCCGGTCGGCCGTAGGTGGCAGCTTCGACAATCGCGAGACGATGTGCTCGGTGACGATCACTGCGCCATCGATGATGATGCCGAAGTCCATCGCACCCAAGGACAGCAGGTTGGCCGGCACGCCCCACAGGTGCAGGCCAAGGAAGGTCGAGAGCAGCGCCAGCGGCATCATTGCCGCCACGATCAGTGCGGCGCGGGCGTTGTACAGGAACAGCCACAGCACCAGGAACACCAGCACCGCACCTTCCAGCAGGTTGCGGAAGACGGTCTTCAGCGTGGTCGACACCAGCCACGAGCGGTCGTAGAACGGCTCGATGCTGACCCCGGCCGGCAGCTGGTTAGCTTCGATCTCGGCGATACGCGCATGCAGGGCGTCCAGCACGTCGGACGGATTCTCGCCCTTGCGCATCAGCACCATGCCGAACACAGCATCGTCATTGTCGTCCTGGCCGACCAGACCCTGCCGTGGCAGGCCGGTATCGGCGATGCTGGCCAGGTCGCGCACCAGGATCGGCGTACCGCCGCGCTGCGCCACCACCACGTTGCCGATGTCACCCGGCGAACGCATCAGGCCTACACCGCGGATCAGGAACTGCTGCTGCCCGCGTTCCACATAGCCGCCGCCCGCATTCGAGCTGCCCTTTTCCAGCGCCTCGGCGAACTCACCCAGGCTGATGCCACGGTCACGCAGCTTGTCCAGGTCCGGCTTGACCTGGAAGGTGCGCGCGAAGCCGCCGAAACTGATCACATCAGCCACGCCGGGCACGGTGCGCAGGCTGCGTTCCATCGTCCATTCCTGCACGGTGCGCAGTTGGGTCGGTGTCAGGTGCGGGCCTTTCAGCACGTACCGGTAGATCTCGCCCACCGCCGAGCTCATCGCCTCCAGTTCCGGCGTCACGCCTTCCGGCAGCTCCACGCCCTGCAGGCGCTCCAGCACCTGCTGGCGTGCGAAGTAGTCGTCAGCCTTGTCGTCGAAGGTCAGGATGATCATCGACAGGCCGAACTGCGTATGCGAGAACACCCGCACCGAATGCGGGATGCCGGACAGCGCCACTTCCAGTGGCATCGTCACTTCGCGCTCCACCTCTTCGGCGGCGCGGCCCGGGTGCAGCGACACCACCGTTACCTGGGTGTCGGACACATCCGGGAAGGCTTCCACCGGCAGTACGCGGAACGCGGCAATGCCAGCGCCGATGAACAGCAGCAGTGCCAGCATCACCATCAACGGCTGGCGCAGGCAGTAGGCAATCAGGCGATCGATCATGGCGCAGCGTGCCCGCTACCGGTGCTGACGGCTGCCGGCGCGCTGTCGACCAGCTGCTGCAGCAGCAGGCCGCCTTCGACCACCACCCGGCTGCCGGCGGCGAGGCCCTCACGTACCCACAGCCGGCCGTCACCCAGCTCCTCGGCGTGCACGGCGCGACGCACGAAGCGGCCCTTGCCCTCTTCCACGAACACCACCTGCTTGCCGTCGATCAGCAGGACCGCCGCATCGGGCAGCGAGACACCGCCCTCGGCCGGCAATGCCACCTGGGCGCGCACGTACTGTCCCGCCTTGAAGCCGCGTGCGCGATTGTCCAGCTCGGCGCGCGCCTGCACCACGCGGCGTTCGCTATCGACGAAGTCATCCACGTGCTGGAGGGTCGCCTGCAGTGGTTGCCCATCGGCGCCGGGCACGCTCACCTGCATGCCCGCCTTCAAGCGTCCGGCGAGGCTTTCGGGGATGTCCAGCAACAGCCACAGGCGGTCCGGATCGCCGATCACTGCCAACGGCTGATCGCTGTCGGGGCTGACCGACATGCCCGGGCTCATCCGCCGCTCCACCAGCACGCCATCGATGGGCGCGCGCAGCGGCAGGCGCTGGTCGACGCGCTGGCCGTTGCCATAGGCCTTGGCGAAGGCGGCCGCGCGTGCATGATCAGCCTGACTGCCAGCGAAGTTTGCCTCGGCCTCGTCCAGTTCACGACCCGACGCCACTCCCGCCGCATGCAGTTCGCGGGTACGGTCCAGTTCCTTGCGTGCCTGCTGCAGCTCGGCGCGACCACGGGCACCTTCAGCCTGAGCCTGGCCGAACTCGGGCGAGGTGATCCAGGCGATGACCTGGCCGGCTTTCACCTTCTGCCCCGGCTGTGCCTCGATGCGCGCTACCTGCCCCGACAGCGGCGTGTGAAGTGCGCTGGAGCGCGTCTCATCCCAGACCACCCGGCCCGGCAGCTGCAGGCTGGCGCTGGCGCCGGCACTCACTGTCTCGCTGCGCAGCACGTCCAGCTGGCGGCTGTCGGAAGAAAACTGAATCTGGCCGGCACTGACCCGAGGTGCGTCCTCAAGATAGGAAGCTGGCTCACGACCACAGCCGCCCAGCAGGATCAGCGCCAGCAAGACGGGCAGCACGGCGTATCGCGCCTGCGGGCGATAGGCAACGGTGGACTTCATCGGGATTCTCCTTCGGCAACGGATGTGGCGGCTTCCCAGCGCGCCAGTGCAATGGCATGGTCGGTGCGCGCCTCGATCAGTGCGGCCTCGAAGTCGCGCCAGCTGCGGCGCGCATCCAGCAGATCGGTCAGATTGGCGGCACCGCGCCGGTACGCCAGTTCGATGCCCTGCACCGCCTTGCGTGCGGCGTCGGACTGCAGTCCCTCATAGTCGCTGCGGCGCTGTGCGGCGGACTGCGCGCTGGCCTGCAGCTGGTCCAGCTCGGCGCGTGCTTCGCGCTGCAGCACCTGCAGCTCCAGCGCGGCGCTGTCACGGTCGGCCTCGGCACGCTGGATCGCGCCGCGCGCCCGCGACGGCCCACCCAGCGGAATGGTCAATGACACACCCCAGGTGACACCGCTGATGTCGGTCGGCTCTCGTTCGGCCTCCACGCCCAGCTGGATATCGCGATGGCGCTCGCTGCGCGCCAGGGCCACGCCGGCATCGGCGGCCGCCAGGCGCGAGCGTGCAGCGCGAAGATCCACGCGCTGCTGCGCGTCGGAGACACGCACGCTGGGCACGCTGCTGGCAGCCGGCCACGGATCATCGGCGCTGAGGTCCTGGCTGTCGTCGCGTCCAAGCAGCAGGCCCAGCGCATGCCGCGCGTCACGCAGATCCAATGCTGCCTCGCGCGCCGCATCCGCCACAGCCAGGTCGTCCACCGCCAGGCGCGCGCGATCCACCGGCGCCATCGCCCCTGTCGCGACCAGCTTGTCGGCAGCCGCCATCTGCTCGACCGAACTCTGCCGGTTGGCGTCGGCAATCTGGGCCCGCTCCTGCGCGCCCTTCAGGCCGAAATAGGCTTCATGCAGTGCCACCTGTTGTCGGCGACGGGTATCGAGCATCTCCAGCCCTGCGACTTCCAGCAGCGCGTCGGCCTGGCGGATGCGCAACGCACGCTTGCCACCACGTTCCCAGGTCCAGCCCAGGCCCACGGTGCTGTCCACGCGCTTGTCCTGCCAGCGCCCCGGGCCGATGCCATGCTTGGGGCTGATCTTGCTGGTACCGAGCGACAGCTCGGTGGCCGGGCGCAATGCCGCCGTCTGCGCATCGCCCTGCACACCGCGCAGCTCCAGTGCCGCCGCACGCAGGTCAGGGTTGTGTGCGTCCATTGCGCGCTGCGCGTCCTGCAGGGACAGCGCCGAAGCCACAGGCGCGCACAGAAGAGTGGCCAGCACGGCCGCAAGACGAGAGGAGAAATTCATGTGCGTCAAGGTAAGGTGATGCACTTGCGCCAAACTTGCCCCAACCTTGCACGAAGCTTGCAATGCGAATCCTGCTGATCGAAGACGATGCCGCCCTGGCCGATGGACTGATCCGCGCCCTGCAAGGTGCCGGCCATCTGTGCGACCACCTCTCGCGCGGACTGCACGCACCTGCGGCGCTGGCCAGTGCACCCTATGACGTGATGGTGCTGGACCTTTCCTTGCCGGACGTGGATGGCCTCGACCTGCTCTCGCGCCTGCGCAACGATGGCGCCACATTGCCGGTGCTGATTCTCACTGCGCGCGATGGCGTGGAGGATCGCATCCTTGGCCTCGACCGTGGCGGCGATGACTATCTGGCAAAACCATTCGCGCTGGGCGAGCTGGAAGCGCGCCTGCGTGCGTTGTCGCGCCGCCGCAGTGACGCACCGGCTCAGAAGCGATTGGGCCGGCTGTGCTTCGACAGCATCCGCAACGAAGTGCAGGTGGACGGCCAGCGTATCGAGCTGACCGCGCGCGAGCTGTCGCTGGTCGAAGCGTTGATGCAGCACCCCGGCCGCACCGTGACCAAGCAGCGCCTGTTCGATGCGCTTTACAGCTGGGACCACGAGGCCAACCTGTCGGTGATCGAGGTGCACGTCAGCCGCCTGCGCCGCAAGCTGGAGCAGGCCCGCGCCGGCGTCGGCATCCGCATGTTGCGTGGCCTCGGCTACCGGCTGGAGGCCGTGGGTGACTGAGCGCGTGCACAGCCTGCGTGGCCTGCTGCTGCGGCGCCTGTGGCTGCCGCTGCTGGTGCTGCTGCTGTGCAGTGCGGTGGGTTCATTCGCGTTGGCGCGCTTCTATGCCGGCCAGGTCTACGACCGCTGGCTGCTGGATTCGGCGATGTCGTTGTCCGAGCTGGTGACGGTGCAGGACGGCCGCGCATCCATCGAGATCACCCCGGCGGTATCACGCATGTTCACCTGGGACACCGCCGACGAAGTGCATGGCGAGGTGGTCGATGCGGATGGCGGGCGCCTGTATGGCGACCTGCCCGAGGCATTGCCGCGTCCGGCGAGCGCCGCCGCGAATGACGATGCGGTCTACTACGATGCGCGCCTGCGTGGTCAACCGGTGCGCATGGTCGAAGTGGTGGTCAGCGCCGGACCGGGCCATGGCATCCGGCTGCGCGTGGCCGAGACGCTGCGCAAGCGCCACCGGCTGGAACGCAAGCTGCTGCTGACCAGCGTTCCGTTCCAGGCCGCGATCCTGGCACTGGCGGCGTGGCTGGCCTGGTCCGGCACCGGCGCCGCCGCAGGCCACGCCAACCTGGTCGCGCGGAAGCTGGCCAGCCCGCGGCCGGATCCATTGGCACCGCTGGATCCGGCGCAGGAGGCACCGCGCGAACTGTGGCCGGCGGTTGAGGCGTACAACGCCCTGCTGCAGCGCCTGGACGCGATGCAGGATGCGCAGCGGCGCTTCGTCAGCAACGCCGCACATCAACTGCGCACCCCGTTGGCGGCCATGCAGGTGGAGCTGGAGAGCTCATTGCGCCAGCATGATCCGCAGGGCCAGCAGCTGGCGTTGTCCGGCACGCTGGCCGGGTTGGCCCGCTTGCAGCATCTGGTCAACCAGCTGCTGATGCTCAGCCGCTCCGAAGATCCACATGGCAGCGCACTGCCGCTGCAGCCAGTGGACCTGGCCGCGTTGGCGCGTAGCGTGGTGGAGCGCTACGCCGACCGTGCGTTGGCGGCGGGCGTGGACCTGGGTTACGACGGGCCCGACGACGGCGTGCAGGTACAGGGCGACCCGCAGCTGCTGCGCGAGGCGTTGGGCAACCTGCTGGACAACGCGCTGCGCTACGGTGCCGTGCCAGGCGTGATCACCCTGGGACTACAGCAGGATGCCGAGGGCGTGCAGGTGTGGGTGGACGATGACGGCTCCGGCATTGCCGAAGCCGAGCGCACGCGCGTCACGGAACGCTTCTACCGGGCCAGCACAGAAGGCGAAGGCTGCGGACTGGGACTGGCGATCGTGGCCGAGATCGCGCAGCGGCATGATGCGGCGCTGGTGATCGATACTGCCCCGATCGGTGGCGCGCGGGTGGGGATGCGGTTTCGATCCCGCTGACGTCCTGCGTGCCAACCAAGGTTGGCACCTACCAAGGGCACCTCGGCCGGCGGATCCCGGTAGACGCCCACCTTGGTGGGCGCTGTTGATGTTCCGCATGCCAACCAAGGTTGGCACCTACCAAAGGCGCCTCAGCCGGCGGGCCCCGGTAGATGCCAACCTTGGTTGGCGCCGTTGATGCTCCTCGTGCCAACCAAGGTTGGCACTTACCAAAGGCACCCCTCCGGCGGATCCCGGTAGACGCCCACCTTGGTGGGCGCTGTTGACGTCCCGCATGCCAACCAAGGTTGGCACCTGCCAAAGGCACCCCAGCCGGCGGATTCCGGTAGACGCCCACCTTGGTGGGCGCCGTTGACCTCCCGCGTGCCAACCGAGGTTGGCACCTACCAAAGGCGCCTCGGCCGGCGGATTCCGGTAGATGCCAACCTTGGTTGGCGCCGTTGATGTTCTGCATGCCAACCAAGGTTGGCACCTACCAAAAGCACCCCAACCGGCGGATCCCGGTAGATGCCAACCTTGGTTGGCGCTGTTGATGTTCCGCATGCCAACCAAGGTTGGCACCTACCAAAAGCACCCCAGCCGGCGGATCCCGGTAGATGCCAACCTTGGTGGGCGCTGTTGACGTCCCGCGTGCCAACCAAGGTTGGCACCTACCAAAGGCGCCTCGGCCGGCGGATTCCGGTAGATGCCAACCTTGGTTGGCGCCGTTGATGCTCCGCGTGCCAACCAAGGTTGGCACCTACCAAAGGCACCTCGGCCGGCGGATCCCGGTAGATGCCAACCTTGGTTGGCGCCGTTGATGTTCTGCATGCCAACCAAGGTTGGCACCTACCAAAAGCACCCCTCCGGCGGATCCCGGTAGATGCCAACCTTGGTTGGCGCCGTTGATGTTCTGCATGCCAACCAAGGTTGGCACCTGCCAAAAGCACCCCAGCCGGCGGATTCCGGTAGACGCCCACCTTGGTGGGCGCCGTTGACCTCCCGCGTGCCAACCGAGGTTGGCACCTACCAAAAGCACCCCAGCCGGCGGATCCCGGTAGATGCCCACCTTGGTAGGCGCTGTTGACCTCCCGCGTGCCAACCAAGGTTGGCACCTACCAAAAGCACCCCAGCCGGCGGACCCCGGTAGATGCCAACCTTGGTTGGCACCTACCCATCATCATCGGCTCATCGAATACGGCGCCTGCGCGCCCTGCCCCGGCCAGTCCCTGTTCGGCTCGGCCTGCATGCTGAAGCGCAGTTCGCCACCGGCCAGGATCTCGTCATGGCGCAGGAAGGTGCGCTGTAGCGGCTTGCCGTTGAGGCTCACGCTGCCCACATAGGTGTGCCTGTCATCCAGCCCATCGGCCACGATGGTGAAGGTCTTGCCGTTCGGCAGGCGCATCGCGGTCTTCGGCAGGAACGGGCGGCCGAGGATGTACTCACCCGAGCCGGGGGCCACCGGGTAGAAGCCCAGCGCGGTGAACACGTACCACGCCGACATCTGGCCGACGTCATCGTTGCCGGCCAGGCCATCGGGGCGGTCGGCGTACTGGGTGTCCATGATCTGCTTCAGGCGCGCCTGCGTGCGCCACGGCTGGCCGGCGTACGAATACAGGTAGGCGACGTGGTGGCTGGGCTCGTTGCCGTGCGCATACCAGCCGATCAGCCCGGTGATGTCTTCCATGTGCTCGAAGATGGACGGGTCGACCTTGGCGTTGAACACCTCGTCCAGGCGCGCGAGCAGCTTGTCACTGCCACCGTGCGCTGCCGCCAGACCGGCCACATCCTGCGGCACGTACCAGGAGTACTGCCAGGCATTGCCCTCGGTGTAGTCGGTGCCGTATCCACTGGCGCTGGGGTCGAATGGCGTGCGGAAGCTGCCATCGCGCTTGCGCGCTCGCATGAAGCCGGTGTCCTTGTCGAAGGCGTTGCGCCAGTTGCCGGCACGCGTGTCGAAGGTGGCCGCGACATCGGTCTTGCCCATCGCCTGCGCCATGCGTGCGATGGTCCAGTCATCGAAGGCATATTCCAGCGTCTTGCTGGCCGCTTCGCCCTCCTCGTCGATCGGTACGTAGCCCAGCTCACGGTACTGCGCGATGCCGTCGTAGGGACCGTAGTTGGCGGTCTCGACCATTGCCTTCAGTGCCTTGTCGGCGTCGAAGCCGCGGATGCCCTTCACGTAGGCATCGGCGATCACCGGCACGGCGTGGTAGCCGATCATGCACCAGTCTTCCAGGCCATGGAACGACCACACCGGCAGCATGCCGTAGGGGCTGTGCTCATGGTGGGCCAGCATGGAATTGACGAAGTCGCTGTTGCGCTTCTCCGGCTGCACCAGCGTCAGCAACGGGTGCAGCGCACGGTAGGTATCCCACAGCGAGAAGGTGGAGTAGTTGGTATAGCCCTTGGCCTGGTGCACGGCATTGTCCGAGCTGCGGTACTGGCCATCGGCATCCATGAACAACGTCGGCCCCAGCATCGTGTGGTACAGCGCGGTATAGGCGCTGCGTCGCGCATGTTCCGGCGCATCGATATCGAGCACCGACAGCGCCTGCATCCATTCCTGCTTTGCCTGCGCGCGAACGCGGTCAAAATCGAAGTCCGCCACTTCCGCGTCGAGGTTGGCGATGGCACCGGCTTCACTGACCGGCGAGATCGCCACCTTCACCACCAGTGGTGCGTCCAGCTTGCCGAACGCGAAGGTGCCGACCAACTGGCGGCCTTCGATCTGCGCCCGCTGCGCTGGATCCTTCTCGCCCGGCGGCGGGAAGCCCTTGTAGACGATGTCCTGCTCGGTGTTGTGCAGCTCATGCCCGGCCAGCGGCCGCGAGAAACGCATCGCGAAATACAGCTGGCGGCCCGGCGCCCAGCCACGGGTTTCGCGGAAGCCGGTCACCGTGCCGTCGGCGCGCACCCGTACCCGCGACCACAGCACCTTGCCCGGGTAGTCGTACATGCTGGTGCGCATGTCCAGCAGCACCTTGGCATCGGCGCCCTTGGGGAAGGCATAGCGGTGCACACCCACGCGCGCACTGGTGGTCAGTTCGGCGCGCACCTTGTAGTCATCCAGGGTGACCGCGTAGTAGCCCGGCTCAGCCTTCTCGTCGTCGTGGCGGAAGCGCGACGCGTAACCGCTGCGCGGCTTTTCCGGATCACCGCGCTCCAGGCCGGGATTACCGGTGAACGGCATCAGCAGGATGTCGCCGAGGTCCGAATGACCGGTTCCGGAAAAATGCGTGTGCGAGAAGCCGACGATGCTGCTGTCGTCGTAGCGGTAGCCGGCTGCCCAGCCATAGGCCTTTTCGCGTGGCTGGATGCGTGTGTCCGGGCTGAGCTGGACCATGCCGAACGGCACCGTGGCGCCGGGGTAGGTGTGCCCCTCGCCACCGGTGCCGATGAAGGGATCGACCGCGGCATAGGCGCGTTCTGCGGCGGACTTCGGCGGCGCCGCCAGGGCCGCACCGGAGGCGAGCATGGCGGTGGCGGCGACAGCGATCAGGAGACGACGGTCCAACGTGGGCATCGGCATTTGGATCGATTCAAGGTGTTGACCGGATGCTAGCACCGGGACTCAGGCGCCGCATGTTGCGGCGCAGCTGAATGAATCCAAAGGCGACAAGAGTGGTCTGATTTCCAATGCAACTAATTGCATGGTTCGGCGCCATGGCGCTCACCAGACTGTCGTCATGCCCAAATGCGGCGCGAAAAGGCGTCCCGCGACAACCCCGGTCGCGACGTGACCGCCATCGCACTTCGCGCCACCTGGGCCGGAAATGGTATCGCAATCACTTTCCCTTCACGCGATGGCGGCGTTTCATTCACGCCGACGAAGTGAATGCGGTCCCTTTCCTGAAGTTCGATTTCCACAGGAGTCCCGTCATGAAGATCGCAGTTCGTCGTTCCCTTGCGCTGGCCATCGCCGCCGGCATCGCCCTCGCCTCTACTGTGCAGGCCGGCACCCTCGGGCCGGGTCAGTCGGCTACCGTCAATCCCGGCGATGCCCCAGAGTCCTGGTCGCTCAACGGCGCACAGCTGACCGGCAATCCAGGGGCACGCCTCTTGGGCATCAATGCAGGAGCCGCATCCAGCGTCACGGCTGACAGCGTGTCCATTGATGGCCGGATCAACCTGATGGACAGCTCACTCTCGCTGAGCAGCAGCACCGTCCAGAACACCGCTGGCCGCGCCCTGAGTTTGGTCACCGCCGGTGGCGCTCCCGGCAGCTCGGTTGCAGTCATCGAACGTAGCACACTGGTGGGTGCCGGTATCGGTGGAAGTGCCACACAGGGCGCCGATCTGACGCTGGACGCAAGCCGACTCGAAGGCGTTTTCAACTCCAACGGCGCTTTTGACCGCGGCATTGGATTCCTGTTGGCCGACCCGGCCCACCTGCTTGCCCGGAACGGAAGCACCATCATTGGTGATGATTCGGGCATCAATGCAAACTTTCAACTGGCCGCACCGGGTGATAGAGCCAATGTTGAAATAGATGCTTCGCGTGTTGAGGGCCGCAGCGGTGCAGGCATCCATGTTGTGCGCCTTGGTAGCAGGCCTTCCGTCCTGGCGACCTTCAATTTCCGCAACGGCAGCGAACTGATCGGCGGCAGCGGCTCCGCACTTCTGGTTGAGGATGCAGGCGCAGAGGTCGATCTGAACCTAGATGCCTCGCGCGCGACCGGCGGCATTGTCAACGCAGCCGGTGGCACGGTGAACGTCGCCCTCTCCAACGGCGCCGTACTGAACGGCGCGATGACCAACGTCGCCAGCGCCACGCTGGATTCCGCCACCTGGAACATGACCGGCAATTCCACGGTCGGCGCCCTCAACCTCGGCAACGGCACCGTCTCCCTCGGCGACGGCTCTGCCTTCCACACCCTCAACGTGGCCGGCAACTTCACCGGCAATGGCGGCACCCTCGCCTTCAACACCGTGCTGGCCGGCGATGATGCGGCCACCGACAGGTTGATCATCGGCGGCGACACCAGCGGCACGGCCAACGTGCGCGTCAACAACGTGGGCGGTGCCGGTGCGCAGACCAACCAGGGCATCCAGTTGATCCAGGTCGGCGGTGCCTCCAATGGCCAGTTCAATCTCGCCGGCCGCGCGGTGGGGGGGCAGTACGAGTACTTCCTGCACAAGGGCACCGGGGCCGACGGCAACTGGTACCTGCGTTCGCAGCTGCCGACCGTGCCGGACCCGTGCGTGGTCGATCCCAGCCTGTCGCAATGCCGACCGGTCGATCCCGTGGATCCGGGTGAGCCGGTGCTGCGCCCCGAGCCCGGCGCCTACCTGGCCAACCTCCAGGCCGCGCAGAGCATGTTCCGCCTGGGCTACCACGACCGCCACGCCGGCCAGAACTCCGGCCGTGCCTGGGCCCGGGTGGACGGTTCGCGCAACGGCTTCGATGCGGTCAGCAAGCAGCTGGATATCCGAGGCAACAGCCAGGCGCTGACCGTCGGTGCCGATCTGTGGCGTCACGAATCGGGCAGCAGTGCGGGTGTGATGTTGTCGACCGGCAACGCCACCAGCACCTCCACCAATGAACTGACCGGCTACTACGCCCGCGGCAAGGTGAAGGGCGAGGCGCTGGGCGTCTACGGTACCTGGCGCGGTGGCAACGGCGCCGATCCGTATGCGGGCTTCTACGTGGATGGCTCGCTGCAGCGCGCGCAGTTCCGTAACCGCGTAGAGGGTATCGGCCTGGCTGCCGAGCGCTACGACAGCCGCGCCTGGCAGGGTGCTGTTGAAACCGGCTACGCGTTCCGCGTAGGCGGTGCCAGCAACGGCGGCATCTATCTGGAGCCGCAGCTGCAGGTGGGCTACAGCCGCTGGGACAGCAACCGCCACACCGAAGCCAACGGCACGGTGGTGGGTGCCGAGAACGCCAACGGCCTGTTCGGCCGTGCGGGCCTGCGCCTGTCCGGCGTGACCCGCTGGGGCAACGGGACGGCCGAAGTGCAGCCGTATCTGGCCGCCAACTGGTTGCATACCCGCGCCGAATCGCAGATCCGCATGGATGACGAGCTGGTGGATGCGCGCATCCCGCGCAGCCGTGGCGAGTTCAGCGGTGGTGCGTCGGTGAAGTTCAGCAACGGCATCGGCGCCTGGGGCGGCCTGTCGCTGCAGCGGGCCAGCGGCTATCACCAGACCAGTGCGCAGGTGGGTGTCGGTTACAGCTGGTAACAAGACGTCTTCGGCCCGCAGCCAGTTCGATCGAGGGCTGACAACAGGGCGAGATGTGTGGCCGTTGAACAGGAGTTCTCGGCCGCTGCATGGAAGGCGCGACAGGGATGGTCGCGCCTGACATGTTTTTGTTGGAATCTGATGTGGTGAATGATGTGATCTTTCGATCCTGCCGGTTTGGCAGAGACAATCAATGGGCGTTCGCACCGTGATGTGTGCAGGATGGCGCCGCAGCGGACACACCGCTGCCGGGATTGGAACCCCCGAAAAGAAGGACAGAGATAGCTCGCCGTAACTACGGCGGGCGCTGCGTGTGGCCGTCAGGCCCTCCGGTTTTCTCTGTTCCTTCCGGGAGTTCCAAGCACGCATCGCCCGCCACCCTCGCGGTGGCCATCACACCCAGGGAGTTTTCGCATGATCCACGAACATCCGCTCAGCCAGGCCATGGAGTCGCTGCTCCATCGCATCGAACAGGCCTTCAACAGCGCCGAGGGCATGGCCATCCTCATCGGCGAGCAGTATGGCCCCGAGCCGAAGCCGCCCGCGCCGATGGGCTACAACCCGAAGCAGATTGCCACGGCGATGATCATGCTGAGCCAGCACGGGCGGTGCCTGCTGCAGGCGCTGCGTGAGGAGGCGGAGAAGGTGACGCTTCACTGAGCCGGATGGGGTGAGCCGGCACTTGCCCGACGCTTTGGGCCGCCCTACCCTGCGCCCAGACCAGGGAGAACCCGCATGGCCCGCCGCGCTGCACGATGGATCGCGATTGCAGGACTGATCGCCACCGCCTCTGCTGTCCATGCCGATCCGCCCCCTCCGCTACCCGCCGTTGCCCGCACCGCGCAGGACGACTACACCATCCTGCGCCTGCTGGTGACCGACGATCAGGGCCGCCTGCTGCTGGAACACAACCGCAGTGGCTGGATGACGCCTGCCGTGCGCGCCAACCGCAAGCAAAGCGTGCACGAAGCACTGCGGCAGCTGGCAACGGAGCTTGGCCTGCAGGTGTCACCGTTCACGCTGGGGGCCCTCTACAGCTATCGTTTCAACGAGGACCCGCCCGACCCGATGCACGACGCGGTGCCGTTCCGCCAGCACTATCGCGCCACGCTACGCAGTGGGCAGCCACCGGCCACGACGGCGGACAAACAGTACCGCTGGGTGAGCCGCGACGAAGCTGCTGCCTTGATTGGAATGCAGGCATTGCGCATGGAAACCCTGCAGGTGCTCGACCACCCCGAAACGCTGTGGGGTGGCGCCTTCGAGTTGTCGTTCAAGGGCAATGAGGCCACCGGCACCGAACTGATCGAGCCGTTCTACCCGTTGCGCTAGAAGCACGCGTAGCTGCACTCAATCCGGCAGTGCCGCCTGCAGGGTTGCCAGGTCGGCACTGTCCAATGGCCGCACCACCCGTGCCACCTCGCTACCGTCATGCAGCAGCACCGCGGTCGGCCATAGCTTCACCTTGAACGCACGGCCCAGCGGCTTGCCCTTGCCATCCTCGATTTTCCAATGCACCAGATCGTTGGCATCGACGAAGGCCTGCAACGCCGCCTGTGCAGCCTGGCAGTGACCACACCAGGGAGCGCCAAACTCCAGCAGTTGCCAGCCCGGCTGCGCTTCCACATCCGCATGGGTCGGCTCTGCCGAGAGGTGATCACGCATGAACGGCATGAGCGCTACGCCGCCAGTGCCTTCTGGATGTCTTCCAGCGGCGCGTTGGTCAGGTCCTTGGCAATATCCCCGAGCAATCGCGCCTGGACCTCTTTATGCAGCAGCGGACGGATGCGACCCAGCGTGGTCGGGTCGGCGATCAGCACCAGGTGCGCATAGCGGTTCTTCAAGGCATCCTCGTTGAGCTGTTCGGCCACCTGCTTGGCGAACGTCGCCTCGTTGAGCTGCGAGACCGACATGTCCTTCGGCACTGCACCCGCAGGCCCCTGCCCGGACACGCCCTGCTCACTGATGTCCTGCAGGCGCAGCTCGCCCTCCTGCTTCAGGGTCAACTGATGGTTGCTGCCCACGTTGGTGAACACCCGTGCCGAACCACCGTCGGCTACCACGATCAGCGTTCCTTCGGGAATCGTCCGCGCCATTGCATCCTCCATCAACTTGAAAAGTGGGTGTGCGCTCCACCTTATGCACGCCTATGTCACCAGAGCGCGTACAGGATGTGATTCCGTCATCGCAATCTGAAATCCGCCCTAAATTTGCCCGGAGGCCTGCCGCTATGGCCTCCATCATCGCGAGGAACCTCTGTGTACGCTGGCTCACTGTTCCACGTCTGCTTCGCCACCAGCCTGGCCATTGCCGGCTGCGCCGGTTGCATCCACCAGTTCCTGCAGGGCCAACCGTTCTTCGCCCTGGCCATCATGCTCTCGGTACTCACGATGATCGGCGCCGCATTGGTCACGCGGAAACTGGCACTGCCGGGCGCCCTGGCGATGGCCTGCACGGTGTTCGGTTTGATGGCGAAGTCGGCCTGAGCCTTCTGAACAGGCGAGATGGAACACAGCGTGCAGATCAGCCTGCTTCGCTGCATGCTCACGCCGATGCCGTTATGATGAACGGATGATCGACACGACCCACTACGTGACGGGCGCACCTGTTACGTGGGAAGCACTGCCGACCGGCGCTTCGCTTGCCACGATTGCTCCCGCCCTGCATTTCCATCGCCTCGCGCTGGATCCCGGCGGATGACGCCCGCAGGCCCACGGCCTGCCATCCCCACACGCTGATGTGACACGCGGCTGCCAACTGCGCGGCCGTTGTGATCCCGTTGCCGCGTTTCCGCCCTTGCGGCGGTGTTTTGCCGTGCGCGTGGCGTTGCGCCTGCACACATTCCCCGGCCCCCACGCCGCCTTCCGATGCCCCTGCGCCACTTGCGCCCGCATCGCCGTTTCCGATTTCCGGGACACACCACAGCACCCATTCCCCTATTCCATACCTACAAGGGAGCCCCTATGCAGGACACGCCCGATTCCCATGCCCACTTCGGCTGGTTCAAACGCCGCCGCCACCTGAAGGTCGATGAGATCACCGTCGTCGACAAGCCCATGCTCAAGCGCGCCGTGGGTGCCGCTGCACTCGGCAATGCCATGGAGTGGTTCGACTTCGGTGTCTACGGCTATCTGGCCGTCACCATCGGCCAGGTGTTCTTCCCGTCGAGCAATCCCACCGCGCAGGTGATCGCGGCCTTCGCCACCTTCACCGTGGCATTCCTGGTGCGCCCGCTGGGTGGCCTGGTGTTCGGCCCGCTCGGCGACCGCTATGGGCGCCAGAAGGTGCTGGCGTTCACCATGATCCTGATGGCGCTGGGTACCTTTGCGATCGGCCTGATTCCTTCCTACGAGCGGATCGGCATCTGGGCACCGGTGCTGTTGCTGCTGGCGCGTGTGGTGCAGGGCTTTTCCACCGGCGGCGAGTATGGCGGTGCGGCCACCTTCATCGCCGAGTATTCCACCGACCGCAACCGCGGCCTGATGGGCAGCTGGCTGGAGTTCGGTACGCTGGGCGGATACATCGCCGGCGCCGGTACCGTGACCGCGCTGCACATGCTGTTGAGCAGCGAACAGATGCTGGACTGGGGCTGGCGCATTCCATTCCTGGTGGCCGGCCCGCTGGGCCTGCTCGGCCTGTACATGCGAATGAAGCTGGAAGAGACCCCGGCATTCCGCGCCTTCGCCGAGGAAGCCGAGAAGCGCGAGCACGACCGGCCCGGGCTTGGCGCGCTGTTCCAGGTGCACGGCCGCCAGCTGCTGGTGTGCATGGGCCTGGTGCTGGTGTTCAACGTCACCGACTACATGCTGTTGACCTACATGCCCAGCTACCTCAGCGTCACCATGGGCTACGCCGAGAGCAAGGGCCTGCTGCTGATCATCATCGTGATGCTGGTGATGATGCCGTTGAACATTGTCGGCGGGTTGTTCAGTGACAAGCTGGGCCGCCGCCCGATGATCATCGGCGCCTGCATCGCGCTGCTGGTACTGGCGATTCCGTGCCTGCTGCTGGTCGGCAGCGGCAACGACTGGATGATCTTCCTTGGCCTGATGCTGCTGGGCCTGGCGCTGGTGTGCTTCACCAGCTCGATGCCGTCCACGCTGCCGGCCCTGTTCTATACCCCGGTGCGCTACAGCGCGCTGTCGATCGCCTTCAACGTCTCGGTATCGCTGTTCGGTGGCACCACGCCGCTGGTTACTGCATGGCTGGTGGAACGTACCGGCGACCCGCTGGTGCCGGCCTACTACCTGATGGGCGCGGCAGTGGTCGGCCTGGTCACCATGCTGTTCGTGAAGGAAACCGCCGGCCTGCCGTTGCGTGGTTCACCGCCGGCCGTCGGCAGCGACAGGGAAGCGGCTGCGCTGCTGAAGAGCGATGCGCCGGTGACGGTGGACCCGAGCCTGCCGCCGTTGCCGGACGTTGCAGAGCCCGAGCAGGTCAAACCGGCCTGAGGCTCGCCGCGAAATGCCATCCACGCATCACGCACGGCGTAGATCTACATGGGGCCAGTGGCGCCGGGCGGATACGCCCGGCGCTACCTGGCGCTATTTCTTGATGCGGGTCAGCTTCCCCGGCGTCCAACGCAGCGTCCAGGTGTAGTTTCCGTCCGGCGGACAGACGTGGCGGTTCGGGCTCTTCCATTCGCAGACCGTCGCCCCGGCACTGACGGTGAAATCGACAATGATGCGATCACCCTGGATGCGGATCGCGCGGATGGCGCCTGGAATCTGTTCAACCGCGTCGTCACCATAGCCATACTGGCGGATGGCGGCATAGTCCTCTGCTTCCACCGGCGACAGGCTGTTCGGGTTCTCCTCGCCGCGCGGATCGTTTGCCGTCAGCGCCGTCATCACCGCCACCACATTGCGTTGCGCGAAGCTGCCGCCGGTGTAGGTGGACGTATAGAAGTACACGACCTCGGCACGGCCATCGCCATCGAGGTCGGCAACAGCGGTCCACACCGGACGGAAATCGGATTCAATGTCGTCGCCGGGAATCAGCCGCAGGTTGGCTTCGGCGGCGAGGTAGGCCTGTACCAGGCTGGGCGGCGGCACCACCCGCTTGGACGCGGCAGGTGCGGCCGTCGCCGTCAGGCTGGACAGTGCCAGCGCAGCAAGCACCAGCCAGATCGAAGTGGAGCGGAACGTCGCAGGTCCGTGCATGTCGTCCTCCATGAGTGTGCGGTCAGTCTAACCGCAGCTCCGGTGGCGCCCAGTCGTACACGGCGCGGTTTCGCGCGATGCGTGAAAGACATCCACACATGGCGTGGATCTACTGCGGGGTGTCCAACTCCATCGCACGCATCACGATCGGTTTGGCCCAGTCCGGCGTATGCAGCAGTTCGGCCACCGAGACCGGGTACTGCAGCTGGCCATGCGCCATCGCCAGCACCGGTAGCGGCTCGACGCAGCCTTCTGCGTCGGCCGGCGCGCTGTTGTCGTAGACATGCAGCTCAGCCAGGTGCGGCAGCAGGTCCAACAGGTTCTCGCGCGCCGAATCGAAGCGGGCGTGGATCTTTTCCACCGGAATATCGTGGCCACCGGCCTCTACCCGCGCCGCCACGCGGGCGATGTGCAGCTCGACCGTGGCCAGGCCACAGAACCAGATCGCGACGTGATGGTGCTCGCAGGCCTCGCGAAGCAGGCGTGGAATGGTGTTGCCACCCAACGTGGTCTCGAAGGCGAAGTCCGTGCCATCGGCCATGGCCTGGCGCAGGCGGCGGGTGCCTTCCTGCCAGGCCTCGGCATTGGCTTCGGGCAGCGGCCAGCCAGCCTCGACCAGGCGGCGGGTGAACGAATCGGGGTTGAACCAGCTCAGTCCTTCGGCTTCCAGCCAGGTACCCAGCAGCGAGCTTTTGCCGGCGCCATTGACGCCGGCCAGCACCAGGATCCGCCCCATCGTTCAGAGCGGACGGCCGAGGGTGACCTTGCGGCCACGGCGGATCGGCTGGCCCAGCACCTTGCCCAGCCCCTCACCGCGCTGCAGGCTGGCCAGGGTCTGGTCGAACTCACCGCGCAGGCGCAGCAGTTCTTCACTGCGCTCACCGGCGTCACCGCCAGCGGCCTTGGCCAGCAGCTCCTGATACGTGCGGATATCCACGATCACCGCTTCGGGATGATTATGGTTGGTGATGACCAGCGCCTGCTTCTCGCGCACGGTGCGCATCAGGCTCGGCCAGCCCCGGGTCTTCACCGACGAGGCCGGGGCCTTCTCAAGGCCTGGCAGATCCAGCGGCAGGGTCATGGCACGGCTCCAGACAGAAGTGGACTATGGCCACTATACCCAATTTGGCCAAATTGGGGATAAATGGACCTTTACCTGACGGAACCTTCCGCCGCCGCGCCCGGCGCATCGGTCTGCAGCAGGCTGTCGCGCTCCCGCAACGGGAAGCGGATCCAGGCATCCAGGCCTTGTGGGCCAAAGCGCAGCTCCCCGCTGCCAGCCAGCTCGTACGGCACGCGCTGCTCGATCAGCGCCCGGCCCAGGCCGCGCTGGCGTGGCAGCTCCCAGTCCTCCACCTCGGCATGACGCTCGCACCAGTGCAGGCCCAGCCATGGCTGGCCGGCATGAACCTGCAGATCCCAGGTGACCTCGATCCGGCCATCCTCATGGGTGAGCGCGCCATGCCTCAGCGCGTTGGTCGCTAATTCGTGAATCGCCAGGGACAGTACTTCGGCTGCTTTCGGCGGCAGCAGCACGTCCTCGCCCTGCAGGCGGTAGGCGGCCGCTGCAGGCGTCTGCGCAGCGATCTCCTCGTCGAGCATGCCACGCAGGCAGACGCCGGCATTGGCACCACGGGTCAGCAGGCTCTGCGTGCGTGCCAGCGACATCAGTCGCCCGCACAACCGTTCAGCGTATTCATCCACACTGCTGACCGACTCGCGGGTCCGCCAGGCAATGGCATGGATGGTCGACATGATGTTGCGCACCCGGTGCTGCAGTTCGGCCAGCAATACCGATTGACGCTCAGTCGCACGCTTGAGGTCGTCGATGTCCACCGCGATGGCAAATACCCCGCTGACCTCACCGTCGCCATCGCGCAGGGGCGCGGCAGCGACCCGGGTCCAGCGCGCGCGGCCATCATCATGCAGGTACTGGAACTCCAGCCCCGGCACCACGGTCTCGCCGCGCATCGCGCGGGCGATGGCGAAGTCGTCCGGTGCAATGGGGGTGCCATCGGGATGGCAGCCGTGCCAGCGATGCTGGTTGTCGGCGTCTCTGGAAGGCACCTTGCCGGTGGGCAGATAGGCGCGCATCTGATCGTTGGATAGCAGCATGCGGCCCTGCAGATCAACAATGCACAGGCCGACCGGCAGCATCCTGAAGGCCAGCTCCAGGCGCCGCTCGCTCTCGCGCCGCCGTAGTTCCTCGCGCTCGCGCGCGGCCAGCGCCAGATGCGCGGCGGTGGTTTCGAACATGGTCACCAGCACGCCGTTGATCCGCCCTTCCTCGCCGCGGATCGGGCTGTAGGTGATCGTGAACCAGATGTCTTCCAGCCGGCCGCGCCGGACCAGCGGGTACAGCTTGTCTTCGAAGGTGAGCGTCTCGCCCTGCCAGACCCGGGTATAGAGCGGACCGTTGATGTGCCAGACCTCGGGCCAGCACTCGCGGGTCGGCTGGCCGAGCCCGCCGGGATGCTTGTCGGCCAGGATCTCGGCATAACCATCGTTGTAGAGCTGCACCAGCTGCTCGCCCCACAGCACGATCATCGGGAAGCCATGGGCCAGCATCAGGTCGACGGTGGCGCGCAGGTGGGGCGGCCACTGCTCACACGCACCCAATGGCGTGGACGACCAGTCGTGGCGGGCGATACGCGCGGCCATGCCATCGTGGCGCGCATGCAGGCGCGACGCAGGCGGCATCGAGCCACGCAGCTTGGCGGCGTGGATGCCTTCAGGACGGCGCGACATGCCGCGCAATCAGGCGATGCCCGCAGAGACCTGCGGCGCCGCCACCAGCCCGGCCAGCTGCTGCACCAGGGTTTCGATGTGATAAGGCTTGGTACAGCGCGGCGCGCTGGCGAAGCGGCTGGGCAGGTTGTCGTCGTAACCGGAGGTCAGCAGAAAGGGCGTACCGGCCTCGGCCAGCCGATCGGCCAGCGGATAGACCTGCTCACCGCCCAGGTTGATGTCCAGCAATGCCACATCGATGGGATGGGTATCGACCAGCTGCCCCAGCGCCTGCAGGTCACCAGCCGGCCCCACCACCTGTGCGCCTTTCAGCTCCAGATAGTCGACCAGGAACATCGCGATGGCGAATTCATCCTCCGCCACCAGTACACGCAGCCCTTTCAGGCCCTCTGGTTTGTTGCCCGCTTCCAGCACGACCGGCGCTCCTCGATACACGCGGCCCAGCTCTGCCGCAACGCCCGCAGGATGCGCGAACCGGGCTACAAGAGCGCGTGATGATGGATGAAGATCGTGGCCACGGCCCGTTCACCGCGGCATTGCAGCGGCGTGTTCAGAAGGCCCGCTCCCACTTCAGGCTGAGCAGGCTGCGGTCGTGGCTGTACAGCCAGCCAACGTTGCTGTCGATGCGCGCGTAGCGCAGGCTCAGGCTGGGTACCAGCCCGGCCACGGCAAGGCGCTCGCTGCGCACGATGGCGATCAGGTTCTGTTCGCTGTCCTCACGCCGCGCCTCCAGCAGCGGACTCCACGCGTCGTAGTCGCGCTCGCGCAACGAGACGAATACGGTGGCGGTGGTGCCCGTCCACTGGCGCGCCGCACCCAGCCGCACGCCGCGCTGGCGATAGCCGTTGGCTGGGTTGGCAGCGCTGCTGTCACTCAGGTCCAGCCCGGCAAAGAGGGTCCAGCGCGGGTTGAGCGCACGGAACCAGGTGGCATACACCGCGGCCAGCTCACCGTCGTAATTGCTGGCCAGGCCACGCTGGCGATAGCGCTGGCGCTTCCAGTCGGCCTCCAGCTTGAGCAGGCTGCGCGCGTCCAGCGCATATTGCCATTCGCCATGCAGCCCGCTGCCGCCCTGCAGGGCCCGGTTGCCGAGGCCCTGATAGTCATAGCTGGGGGCGATCTGCAGGGTATGCCGTGCGCTACGCCAGCTGTAACCCGCCTGCACGTTGGCATTGAGCTCGTTGTAGGCGCTGTGCCCACGCCATGCCTGGCCGAATGCGAGGCCACGCACGTACACGCCATGGTGGCCCTTCAAGGCCCAGCGACGTTCGAGGTTACCGTCGTAGTCCAGGCCCATGGCGCGCTGGGCATCGGGAAGATTGCGCTGGATGATGCAGGTGTCGCCTACCCCGAACAGGCAGGTGCGGCTGGCCGAACTGCGGTTGATGTTGTCGCTCCATGCCGGGCCGGCGGACAGCGCGCCTTTCCAGCGCTGGCGCGCCTGCAGCGCAGCCAGATAGGCGTCCACCCGTCCGCGTACACCTGCGGTGGCGCGGTCATCGGCACTGATGCCATCCGCGATCGCCGTGAACAACGCCACCGCATCGCGATCGCGCTGGTCTTCGGCGTAGACGCGCGCAAGTTCAAGGCGGGCCGGCAGGAAATCCGGCTGTGCCTCCAGCAGCGCCTCGTACTCGTTGGCCGCGCGATGGTGATTGCCGGCCACCCGCGCCAGGCCGCCCTGCGCATAGTGGCGCAGCAACGGGTCGTGGCCAGGCAGTTCGATGTATTCATCCAGGAAGCGTTGCGCGGCGCCCCATTGCTGATGCTGCAGCGACAGGTACAGCGCCTGGCCCAGATCATCGACCGTGCGCTCCACGCGCAGGGTCTGGCCGTCGATGGTGATGGTCGGTCGCTCCGACTCGGCCTGCTGCAGGCGCTGCTGGTCCTGCTGCTGGTGGCGCAGGTCGGTGCCCTGTTCGAGCACGCGGCGAAGATCGTCCTGCTGGGCGCGCACGTCGGCGGCCGCCAGCAGCAGTACGACAAGGAAGATGGGATGGCGCATGGTCGATCCGTGGTGGTGCATGCAGCGGGCCGAAGCAGGGACTGGCGGATCGCGGCTTGTCCCTGCCCTGCCCCGTCAGGGGCGTGGCAATCAGTTCTTGCTGCCGCCGAAGGCGGTGTCGTACTGGCTGTTGCCGCTGAAGGTGGCGATACCGGCCAGGGCGGCCGCGTTGGCGCCGAAGAACTGCCCCTGGGTGGTGCCGGCAACGCTGCCGTTGGCGGTGGCCGAACCCGCGAACGATGCGTCGGCACTGTTGATGTTGGCAACGATGGCCAGGTTCAGGCCGTTGCCCGACAGCGCACCATCCAGGGTGCCGGCGCCGAAGTCGGCGTCGAAGGTGCCGCTCAGCAGGTTGCTGCCGTTGAACTTGTTCAGGCCAGCAACGGTGTAGGACGCCACGCCAGCAGGAAGCGTGGTGCCGGCGCGGTCACCAACGAAGTAGACCTGGCGGTTGTTGAAGCCACCGGCGGCGCCATCCTTGGACCATTCACCGAACCAGACATCGCCACTGGCGACCTTGACGAAGTTGAAGTGGCCCATGCCGGCGTGGCTGCCCGGTGCGCCGGTGATCGGCATGGCCAGGGTACGTACCGTCACGCCATTGACGGTGGTCGGTGCCGAGTAGGCGCTCAGACCCTGGAAGTCCACCGGCTTGGCCTGGGACACGGTACCGACACCGATACCGGCCTTGCCAGCGCGGTGCGGGCCGCCATTGACCTGCGATTCGCCAACCGCCACATACAGCTCGGCATCGGTCTTGGCACTGGCGGCACCGACGATATCGGCAGCATGCGCGGCACCGACCAGAGCCAGCGAGGCAGCAACGGCGAGAACCGAACGGGAGATCATTTTCATGGTATTGCTCCTTGGTTGAGGGAACTACGGGTACAACGCTTGAAGGTGGGAGATCAGAAGCGTGCGGTGACGCCGAGCTTCAGGGTGCGACCCGGGGCCGGCAGCGTGGACCGCGTGGCTGGATCGACGTAGTAGCGGTTGCCGAGGTTGCTGCCGACCAGTTCGACGCTGGCATGCTCGTTGAAGCGCCAGCGCGCATAGGCATCGACGGTGGTGATGTTTCCCCAGGTGAACGGCACGTTCTGCCAGAGCAGGCCGCTGCCACCGCTCAGCAGGCGGTCACGGTAGGCCTGCAGATCAGGGTTCTCGTGGCGCTGGTAGTGCACGATGCGGCTGCCAAGCTCCAGGCGCTCATCGAACAGGCGCGTGCCCAGCGACCAGTTGATCGACAGCTTGGGAATGGCCTGGGTCAGCAGGTAGCCACCGACGAAACCATCCTGCACGCAGTTCGGGACCAGGCCGCGGTTCGCGTCCAGGAGCACCGCCGTGCTCTCGTCACACACCTCGTTTTCCAGCGTGCGGGTGATGCCCAGATCGGTGAAGAAGCGCCGGTTGTCGAAGCGGGCCTGCAGTTCGATGCCACGGATGGTCTGCTTGTCGATGTTGTCGAACAGGAAGTTGCCATCGCGCTCGATCACGTCACGGGTCTTGTGCACGTAGTACGCCAGCTTGACGTCGGCATCGGCGGTGTTGCCGAACAGGGCCGACAGGTTGTGCACGTAGCCCACTTCGTAGTTGTAGGCGTGCTCGGGCTTGAGCGCATGCAGCGGATTGAGGCTGCCGGAGAAGGCGATGGTGCTTTCGAACATGCTCGGGAAGCGCACCGCTTCGCTGTAACGCACGTAGGCACGGGCGGCCGGGGACAGGTGTGCAGTGGCCGAGAAGGTCGGCAGCCAGGCATGGTCGCGGCGGCGGCTGTTGCGTGCATCGACCGGCTGCGACTGTACGCTGTTGCCGATGTTGCAGACCTGGTCGCTGCCGGCGAACACCGGCTGCACGCCGGAAATGGCCGCCACTTCGCCATTGAGGCAGGGATTGCCGGCGCGGGTGTAGTTGCCATCGGCATCGGGCAGCCAGGGCCGCGTGTACCTGACCGGACGCGGCGTCTCGTACGGCGCCAGCAACGCACGGATGCTGTCATCGATGAACCAGCCCATGCCACGCTTTTCCCATACGGCGCGGCGTGCTTCCAACGCGTCGATGCGGGCCTGCAGATTGGCGGGACGGGGCGGCAACTCGTTCACGGTGTACTGCGCTTCCTTGCCACCTACACCCTTGGTCAGCAGCTCGGGGTGCGCCTCGAGGAAATCGTCGAAGGCCCAGTAGCGGCTGTAGCGCACGCCTGCATTGAGGGTAAGGAAGTCAACCGGCCGCCACTCCAGGGTGAGGTAGCCCTCGCCCTCCTGTCGGCGCCCGGCACGCGGGAACATACGCCAGCCATCGGTGGTACCGAAGTACGGATCGCTCGAGCCGAGCTTCTCGTACTGCCAGTTGCCACCCACGGTCAGGTCCAGGGTCGAATGCAGGGCGAAGCGGTTGCTCAGGATCAGGCCGGTCCGGTCGTTGCGCGCGTTGGCCAGCGCGGTGTTGCGCAGGATCGGGCTGGCGTCCGGGTTCCATGCCGGATTACCCACTGCGAAGTTCGGGAAGCCGCCAGCACTGTAGGTATCGCTGTCCGTCTCCGTGCGCCACAGGTTGGCGTAGAGGTCCAGCCAGCGGCTGCCGGCCGGCTGGAAGCGGTATTCCAGGTTCCAGGCATCGGACGCAACCCGGCTGAGCGGCCACTGGATGCGTCCGTAGTCGGGCGCGGACAGGATGCGCGACGGCATGATCTCGCCGTAGTGCGACAGCGTGCGCCGCCAGGTGGCCTTCAGCTGCTGGTCGTCGTTGATCTGCCAGCTGCCCTTGACCAGCCAGGACTCCTGTTCGCTGGAGGTATTGGGCACTTCATCGCCCGGTTTGAAGTAACGCGCCAGCGTGGTGATGTAGTCGATGCCCTGGTACTCGTACTGCTCGCGCCGGTCCTGGTCGTAGTACGCGCTTCCCTTGCTGCCGGAGAAGTAGTTGCCGCGCTTGCGCCAGGCGTAGGCAGCCATCAGGTCGACGTTGTCGCCGCGTACGCCCAGTGCCAACCGCCAGGCCTGGTCTTCGCCATCGAAGGGGTTGTTGCCGCTGCGCGACTTCACCGGCACCACCAGGGTGCGGTCGTCATAGGGTGAGTTCGGCGAGCCCTGAGGGAACCCCGGCACGGTGCGGTAATCCTCGCCGGTGTGCAGGCGCGGCAGGCGCGGTGCCACCGCATTGCTGCTGCCTTCGATCTTCAGCTCCCCGCCGAAGCGCTCGCCGGCAGCAACAATGTCGTCAACGTCGATGGTCTTGATCACCAGCGCACCACCGATCCCGCTGTGCACATCGCGCACCAGCCCTGGCCCCTTGATGACCTGGATGCCACCAATCAGGTTGGGATCGATGTAGTTGCGGTTGCTGACGCCGTTGTAGCCGCGCCAGACCGTGAGCGCCTGTTCGCCACCGTCGATGCTGACCGGCACCCGCCCGGGCCCCTGGATGCCACGGATGTTGACGTCCAGCGCGCCGCTGTTGCGCGCATCGCCGCTGAACACGCCGACCAGATCCTTGACCACGTCGGCCGGATTGGAACCGCGATAGCGCTCCACCCGGTCGCGCCCCGAATACGCCGTGGTCAGGTCCAGCGCGAACACATCATCGTAGCCGCGCCGATCGCGCGCCTCACCCCCTTCCGACTGAAGGCGACCGGCCACGTCCAGTGTTTCGGTCACCCGCACCCCTTCCCCTTCGCCCGCCTCCGCTGCGGCCCGCAGGCTCCAGGTACCGTCCATGCCGCGCTGTGCGCGCACGCCGCTGCCGCGCAGCAGCTGCTGCAGGGCCTGCATCTGGCTGTACTCGCCACTCACCGCACTGGAGCGGCGGCCCTCCACCAGGTCACTGCGGAACACCACCTGCACATCGGCCTGGCGGCCAAAGGCACGTACGGCATCAGCCAGTGGCTGCTCCGGGATGGCGTACTGGCGCACCGGCGCGACGATCGCCGGTTGTGCCTGCACGGCCGGCACCCAGGCCAGCGGCAGCAATGCGGTGGAAACGGCCAGGGCCAGAACGGTGGCGCGACGATGACAGGCGGATGCCGTGGACGGCATGGACAGGAACTCCTCAAGCGTGGCTGGACCACGGGCACATCCGGTGCCGGTGGTGTGTCTGGCTTGAGGAAAAACGGTGTTTCGCTCTGGCTATACCTCTATAGACAGCGGGACACTGCAGGTGCCCACGGTTTTTTCATGTTTTTTTCATGCGGCGTATTCCGCCATGAACCGGCGGCACCTCACCACAGCACCAACGCGCCACCGGGCAAGCGCTGCACGCGCAGTCCTGCCTGTGCGGCCACCGCATCAATGGCCGTCTCCGGCTGCTGCAGGTGGAACAAGCCACTGACCCGTACGCTGGCACCCTGCCCACCCAGTACCCAGACCGGTGCACGACGGTAGCGCGCCAGATCGGCGATGGCCTGCGTGGCCGACTGATCATCAATCACTACCTCGCCCCGCCGCCATGGCGCCACGGCCTCGGGATCTTCCAGCCGCACAGGCTGCAGCCAGCGACCGTCACGGAACGCCCGTGACTGCCCCGCATGCAGGCGCTGTACGCTGCCATCGCCCGGACGCACCTCGACCACACCCTCGCTGACCTGGGTGGTGACCGTGGTATCCAGCATCGACACACTGAAGGCGGTACCGATGTCACGTACCAGGCCGCCCACCGCCTCGACCTGGAACGGGCGCGCCTCGTGCGCCACCTGGAACCAGGCCTGCCCGCGCAGCAGGCGCAGGTGCCGCTGCTGGCCATCGAACTCGACCGCCAATGCGGTGCCCGCATCGAGCACGGCAGTGCTGCCGTCGTCCAGCTGCACCACGCGCGGCGCATCACTGCTGCGCAGGTCACTGCGCGCCAGCAACAGCGCCTGCGGTGCGGCCGCGACCATCAGAACCACAGCGGCGGCGCTGGCCAACAGCCATGGCAGGCGACGGCGCGGTGCGACCGGACGCAATCCCTGGCGGTCGGCGGTCAGTTCAGGCAGCGCCGCCAGCACGTCGGGCCCGGCGGCATCCAGCCCCTGCCAGAAGGCCTGCTGCTGGCGCCAGGCCAGCGCATGGCGCGGATCGGCCCGCAGCCAGCGCTGCAGGGCTCGTTGCTGGCGTTCCGGCAGCGGGCCTGCACTGCACCGGATCACCCAGCGCAACGCCTGCCTGGCCTGACGCGGCGAGGGTTCGGACGTGGTCATGGTTGTGGCCTGCCGCACCACGAACGGGTGCGCTTTCCTGTTGTGACAACGGCGGGCGCGATCTGCCCACGGCAATCGCCGCTCATCGATGCATTCCCTGCTGGTGCTGCTGGATCAACAGTGCCGCGCGCAGCACATGCTTGCCGACCAGGCTCTTGGAAATACCCAGCCGTGTGGCGATCTCGCGCTCGCTCAGGCCCAGGTAGCGGTTGAGCACGAAGCACTCGCGCACCTGCGCTGGCAGCGCGAGGATGGTCTGGGTGATCTCGCGCAGCTGTGCCTGGTCCAGTGCCTGCGCCTCGCCGTCGTGGCCCGCTTCGGCCATGTCGGTGGCGTACTCGGCCATCGCGCGCCGCTCGCGGGCGTCGGCCTGGCTGCGGTTGAGCGCATGGTGATAGGCCATCCGGTACAGATAGCCGCGCGGCTCCAGGATCGGTGGATCACCGGGCACGCTGCTGGCCTTCAGGTACAGGTTCTGCAGGGTGTCCTCGGTACTGGCCGGGTCGAGGTAGCGCGCGATGAAGCGAGACAACGCACGGCGCTCGCGGATCAGCAGCTCGACCAGCGCCAGGGCATTGGGAGACATAGGTGCCAAGGCCGGACCGGGGAATGATGGGCGTGATGGCGACGGTCCGGACATGGATTGTGGGCTGCGCGGCCGCAGGCGGCAAGCGAAGGCCCGTCGCGCGGCACCAGGATCATCCACGCATGGCGTGGATCTCCCAGGCGGCGCCGGATCCAGTAGATCCACGCCATGCGTGGATGTGGATGCGGAGCCTACGGTTCGTCCAACGCCTCGAAACGCTCGGCGAGGTAATCGATCAACGCGCGTACCGCCGGCAGCAGCCCACGCCGCGAAGGGAACACCGCATGCACGATGCCGTGCTTCGGCACCCACTCGGGGAGCACCGGCAGCAGCGCCCCGCTCTCCAGCTCATCGGTGATCATCATCCGCGGCAGCATCAACAGCCCGACCCCGGCCACCGCGGCTGCGCGCAGCGCGATCATGTCATCGCTGACCAGGCGCGGGCGGTGATGCACGCTGGCCTGGATCTCGCCGGGCCCACTGTATTCCCACACATGCTGCTGACTGGGCGAGGCCAGATCGACGGTCGGCATCATCGCCAGGTCGGCCGGCACCTGCGGCGTGCCCAACCGTTGCAGCAGCGCCGGGCTGGCACTGGTGCACCAGACCCGGCGTGCCAGCACGCGCACCACCAGGTCGCTGTCTTCCAATGGCGGCGGCCGTACCCGGATCGCCACGTCCACACCCTCGCCCACCACGTCCACGCGGCGGTTGGTGGCGTCCAGCTGCACCGTCACCTGGGGGTGCAGGGCCAGGAAGTCGGCCAGCATCGGGCCGATGCGCGCGTGCAGGATCGCGATCGGGCACGCAAGGCGGATCGTGCCGCGCGGCTCAGCGCGTGACATCGCAATCGCTTCTTCGGCCGCCTCCGCCTCGACCAGCATTGCCTTGCAATGGCGGTAGTAGTCCTGGCCGACCTCGGTGACCGAGAAACGCCGGGTCGAGCGCTGGATCAGGCGCACGCCCAACCGTTCCTCCAGCAGCGCGATGCGCCGGCTCAGTTTCGACTTCGGCATGGCCAGCGCCCGACCGGCCTGTGAGAAGCCGCCGTGCTCGACCACCATGGCGAAATAGAACAGGTCGTTGAGGTCACAACGGCGGATATCTGCGATGAACACGGGGCGATCTCCTGCGGCCCACGGCCTGCCGCCATTGTTCACCAGATAGGACTATGACGGCAAATATTGGCGTCTACCGGCCCAATTGTCGCGGCGATATCGTCTCCTGCAACGAAGAACAGCGGCCGGCAGCCCCGGCCAGGAGATCGCCATGAAGCGTGTCACCGGTACCTACAGCGCCCCCCGCCCGCACTGGGTGGGCGATGGATTCCCCGCCCGCTCGATGTTTTCCTACAACACCCACGGCCAGCACCTGAGCCCGTTCCTGCTGCTGGACTATGCCGGCCCGTACAGCTTCGCCCCCAGCGATACCCCGCGTGGGGTCGGCCAGCATCCGCACCGCGGTTTCGAGACGGTCACCATCGTCTATGAGGGCGAGGTCGCGCACCGGGATTCGACCGGGGCCGGCGGCACCATCGGCCCGGGTGACGTGCAGTGGATGACCGCTGCCTCCGGCATCCTCCACGAGGAATTCCACACGCCGGAATTCAGCAAGCGCGGCGGCACGCTGGACATGGTGCAGCTGTGGGTCAACCTGCCGGCGCGGGACAAGATGGGCGCACCGGGCTACCAGACCCTGCTTGACGCAGAAATCCCCTCGGTGGATCTGCCTAAGGGCGCCGGCCGCGTGCGTGTCATCGCGGGCCGCTTCGACGGCCACGCCGGTCCGGCACGTACCCACACGCCGATGGATGTCTGGGACATCCGCCTGCAGCAGGGCCACCACGCCGAACTGCCGGTGGCCGATGGCCGCACGCTGGCGCTGGTGGTGTTGAAAGGCTCGGTCCGGATCAACGGCGGCCAGCCGATCGGCGAGGCGCAGCTGGTCACCTTCGATCGCAGCGGCGAGGACGTGTTCGTCGACGCCGACAGCGACGCCACTGTGCTGCTGCTCAGCGGCGAGCCGATCGACGAGCCGGTGGTGGGCTATGGCCCGTTCGTGATGAACAGCCAGGCCGAGATCAGCCAGGCGGTCAACGATTTCAACAGCGGCCGCTTCGGCCGGATCGCGCACTGAGCGCTTCCGCGCGGCGGGTGATGACCCGCCGCGCCAACGGGCCATCGCCCACCTTCCCCAGGAGACTGAACATGAGTACCCCCGCCAACTTCAACGGTGCCCGCCCGGTGATCGATCCGGACAACGCCGCGATGCTGCTGATCGACCACCAGAGCGGCCTGTTCCAGACCATCGGTGACATGCCATTCACCAGCGTGCGCGCCCACGCCACTGCGCTGGCGAAGATGGCCACGCTGGCAAAGATGCCGGTGATCACCACCGCCTCGGTCCCGCAGGGCCCGAACGGCCCGCTGATCCCGGAGATCCACGACGCGGCCCCGCATGCTCAGTACGTGGCGCGCAAGGGTGAGATCAACGCTTGGGACAACCCGGAATTCGTTGCTGCAGTGAAGGCCACCGGCCGCAAGCAGCTGATCATCGCCGGCACCATCACCAGCGTGTGCATGGCCTTCCCGTCGATCGCCGCCGTGGCCGATGGCTACCAGGTGTTCGCGGTGATCGATGCCTCGGGTACCTATTCGAAGATGGCCGAAGAGATCACCCTGGCCCGCGTGGTGCAGGCCGGCGTGGTGCCGATGGACACCGCCGCGGTGGCCTCGGAAATCCAGCGCAGCTGGAACCGCGACGATGCCCAGCAGTGGGCCGAGGTCTACACGAAGATCTTCCCGAACTACCAGCTGCTGATCGAAAGCTACCTGAAGGCGCAGGACGTGCAGAAGAACCAGGAGCAGCTGGATTCGCAGCGCAGCTGAGCTGCCCCCGGGGTGCCGGCCAGCCGCCGGCCCCCTCCCAACCGGAGACCCACCATGTCCAGTGAACCGATCCGCGACCCGGCCAGCGACCACCTGCTGACCCCGCAGAATTCCGCCTTCATCATCATCGACTACCAGCCGGTGCAGGTGAACTCCATCGCCTCGATGGACCGCCAGCTGCTGGTCAACAACATCGTCGGCACCGCCAAGGCCGCAGTGGCCTACGGGCTGCCGATCGTGCATTCGACGGTGAACGTCAAGACCGGCCTGAACAAGCCGCCGATTCCGCAACTGCGCAAGGTGCTGGGCGACTACCCCACCTACGACCGCACCACCATCAATTCCTGGGAGGACGTCGAGTTTCGCAAGGCGGTGGAGGCGACCGGCCGTCGCAAGCTGATCATGACTGCGCTGTGGACTGAGGCCTGCCTGACTTTCCCGGCCCTGGACGCGTTGAAGGAAGGCTATGAAGTGTATGTGGTGGTCGACGCCGTCGGCGGTACCTCGCTGGCGGCGCATGACGCAGCACTACGCCGCATCGAACAGGCCGGGGGCCAGTTGATCAGCGTGCCGCAGCTGTTCTGCGAGCTGCAGCGCGACTGGGCCCGTTCGGAAACGGTGCCGGCGTTCATGAACCTCTTCATTGAAACCGGTGGTACGGCAGGCATCCAGTTCTCGTACGATCGTACCGAGTGATTTCGTGGCGGCGCTGGCCTTGGCTGGCGCCGCCTTTTGGAGCAGTCGAGCACGGCTCGACTCTACAGTGGGTTGGTCGAGCATGGCTCGACGCTAGAGACAGATGGAGACTCCGATGGCCTACGCACGCATTGTTTCGACCGGCGACAACTACCTGCACCACATCAGCAATGGAAGCTTTGATGTAGACGCGGACGAGCCCGCCTCGCTGGGCGGCCAGGGCAAGGGCTTCGCGCCCTTCGATCTGTACCTGGCCTCGCTGGCCGCCTGCACCGCCATCACCCTGCGCATGTATGCGCAACGCAAGGACTGGGAGCTGGGCGAGTTCCATGCCGAGCTGCGTTCGGAACGCGATGCGGATGGACGCCTCCATGTGCACCGCGTGCTGCACGCCAGCGCTGAGCTTAGCGATGCGCAATGGCAGCGCCTGCTGGAGGTGGTGGAGAAGACCCCGGTGACGCTGGTGATGCGTGAAGGTGCACGGATCACCAGCGAGCGCGGCTGAAGGAGGTCTGGCCCACCTGCGGCGGATCTTGGCCGGTTCCTCGCTTGTTCCGGCCTCGCCCCTGTTCCAAGCTGCGCGTCCGCGTTCGGATGCAGTGAGCGCGCAGCAACAGGAGGACCGCACGCGATGTTACGTGCCCATGCTTTGGATCTGGATTTCAACGGCCGCGCCCTGCTGGCCGACGTCAATCTGCACCTGCCCTCAGGTGCCCGCATCGCCCTGATCGGCGACAACGGCAGCGGCAAGAGCTGCCTGCTGCAGATGTTGGCCGGTACTCTGGTGCCCAGTGGCGGGACCATCATCCGCCGCGATGGCGCACGCATCGCCTACGTGCCGCAGCACGTGCTCGATGACTCCTCTCGCAGCGGCGGCGAGCAGATGCGCCATGCGCTCGCCCGCGCGCTTGATGCCGACCCCGACGTACTGCTACTGGATGAACCCAGCAATCACCTGGACCGCAGTGCACGCCGCTCGCTGATCGCGCGCCTGCGCCAGTTCCATGGCGCGCTGTTGGTGGCCACCCACGATGAAGCCCTGATCGATGCGCTCTGTAATGAGCTCTGGCACATACGTGGCGGGCGCGTGAGCCACTTCGGCGGTCGCTACCGCGACTATCAGGCGGACCTGCAGCAGCGACGCGAGGCCAGCGACCGGCAGCTGCGCCAGCTGGATCAGGAGCGCGGCCAGGCCCATGAGGCGTTGATGCGCGAACAGCAGCGCGCCGCGAGCTCGCGGGAACGCGGCGTGCGCAAGGTCGAACAGCGCAAGTGGGGCGGCGTCCGTTCAGCCACCAAGCTCGGCCGTGGCAATACCACCGCCGGCAGCAAGCAACTGCAGATCCGTGAGCAGCAGGAAGACATCGAGGCTCGTCGCAATGACCTGCAGCGCGAGACCATCATCGAGCCTGCCTTCGCCTTGCCGGCCGGCTGGCGACGTGAGGGAGTGGTGGTGCAGCTGACCGACGCCAGCGTGGCGCATGCCACGGAAACGGTGCTGGGTGGACTGCATCTGCGCCTGGATGTCGGCGATCGCCTGGCGATCACCGGTGACAACGGCAGCGGCAAGTCCACGCTGGCACGCGCGCTGTGCGGCGACCCAAGCATCCGCCGTGATGGTGACTGGTTGCTGCCGCCAGCTGATCAGATCGCCCTGCTCGACCAGCACTACCGGGACCTGCCGATGCAGGCCACGCCTCTCCAGGCGCTGTCTGCCCAGATGCCGGACTGGAGCCAGACCCAGTGCCGGCTGCACCTGGCCGACTTCCTGTTCCGCGGCGACGCCACGGCGCAGACGCACGTGTCCGCATTGTCCGGTGGCGAACGGGCGCGGCTTTCATTGGCATTGATGGCGGCCAAACCCCCGACGCTGCTGGTTCTGGACGAACCCACCAACAACCTGGACATGACGCTGCGGATGCACTTGCTGCAGGTGCTGCGGGTGTTCCCGGGCACTTTGGTGGTGGTGTCGCATGACGACGCATTTCTGCAGGCGCTGGAACCGGGACAGGTGCTGGCGTTGTAGCTGCGGCCGGGCGTGTGCCATCCACGCATGGCGTGGATCTACTGTAGAGGCGAAGACAACGACAGGGGCTGTTGCCAACGTCGCGTGCAACCGCCCGAAAAGCCGAGCATGGGCCCGGCTCTACGGAAGGCTCAGCGCCGTGAATGCAGCACGGTGCGCTGGCGCATCGCGTTGAATTCCTGCTCGACCTGCTGGATGTCCTCGGCCTGGAAGCCGGCCGCATCCAGCAGCTGGTCGGCGGCAGCCGCCGCCAGCGGATCATCGTCACGCTGGCGCCAGCAGCGCGCCGGCAGGAAGTAGCCCACTTCGCTGCGCCCGCGCATGATCACCACCGGCCGGCCTGCGTATAGCAGGAACTCGGCCAGGTGCTGGCGCAGGCCCTCCACTGAAACATAGGCCGGTCCAACACCCAGCATCTGGCTGGACGGTTCGGGACTTTCGAACAGCTTGCGACGGCTCATCCACTCCTCCTTTTGAACAACG
Organism: Stenotrophomonas sp. SMYL86; assembly: GCF_036320025.1. Classification (NCBI taxonomy): domain Bacteria; kingdom Pseudomonadati; phylum Pseudomonadota; class Gammaproteobacteria; order Lysobacterales; family Lysobacteraceae; genus Stenotrophomonas; species Stenotrophomonas sp. SMYL86. The sequence goes on along the minus strand of NZ_JAWIRU010000001.1, from coordinate 177,468 downwards.
CGTGGTCTCCTTTCCTTAGACGGGCGCATCGCTGCGCCCCCGCCACGCACTACGTGATCCGCATCACGTCGCCACTCAGAAGCCGGTGTTGAACTCCAGCTGGAACACGTCGATCGACAGCGGCGCACCGGACACTTCCTTGGCCGCCATCCACTTGCCGCTGATCCAGCTGCGCGCGTCCAGCGCGTAGGCACCGCCCACGTAGTAACCGCGGGCGTTGGTGCCGCCCAGGTGGAAGTTCGGATCGTTGTAGGCGTCGGGCAGCGCGTCGGCCTCAATGTGCTTGTAGCCCAGCAGTGCCTGCCACTGGCCCTTCTCCTTCAGCTCGGTAGCACCGAAGGTGGCCTGCAGCATCCAGGCGGTGTCGCCGCTGCGGAAGGTATCGATGCCGACAGTATCGCCGGCGCCGTAGTTGTTGACGATGCCGTTCTGGGCACGACTGAACATGGCCTGCTTGTCGTAGGCCAGGTTGCGGATGTAGTCGCCATCCAGGCGCAGACCGATGCCCTGCGCCAGCTGTGTATCCCAGCGCAGGTTCAGCGTGGCCAGGCGGAAGGCCGAGGCCAGGCCGACATACTGCGGGGTCGGCGTACCGGCCGGATCCACCGGATTGCGCGCGATGTTGCGGATCAGCATCAGGGTGTTGCCCTTCTGCATGAACGCCGGGCGCGACCAGTCAGTGTCGCAGCCCACCGCACCCGAATACAGCGAGCACGTTGAGGACAGGCGACCGCTGATGTTCTTGAAGTCGTAGTAGCCCAGCGCAGCACGCAGCGCGTTGTCATCGTTGAAGCGCCAGTTCACGCCCACCTGGGCACCGGACAGCCACTTGTTCTCGTTCGGAGTCTTGACCTTGCTCTGGCTCGGCGAGCTGTCGGAGGTGTACTCCAGCGGTACCACCGCGAGGTTGCCGAACAGGTCGAGGTCGCCACCATCGAAGTCATACCTCAGGTTCGCGGCCAGGCCATCGAAGTTGAGATCGTTGGAGAACAGCGTGTCGCTGGTCCAGAACGGATTGCCGAAGCGGCCGCCACGCACCGTCACCCAGTCCGCCGGGCTGTAGGCCAGCCAGGCCTGGTCCAGCCACACGTCCTTCTTGCTCAGGCCGCCACCCAGCTGCTCGGTGGTCGACACCGGGCCATTGCTGCTGCCGCTGGCCAGGCGCACGCCGGCCGTGGTGTGCTGGCCAATGGTGGCCTCGATGCCCAGGCGGGCACGGATGCGCCACAGGTTGCGGCGGTCCTGGCGGGTGTTCAGCAGCGGCGGCAGCTGCAGGTTGGTATTGGTGTTGGTGTCGAAGCCGTTGCCGGCGTTGATCGACGACCAGTTGCTCACGATGTCGCTGTTGCGCTCGGAGTAGAAGCGCGACTCGCTGCGCACACGCATGTCACCGGTGACCTTGATGCGCTTGGTCCACTCGGCCACTTCGTTGGGTGCCGCCCAGCCTTCCGATTTCGCCTGCGCCATCACGTCCTGGCGCACTTCGTCACGGATACCGTCGCGCACGCTCTGCGGTACGTACGGCACGCGCACGTCACCGGCCTCCAGTGCCACGCCACCGCTCGCCGCGGTGCTGCCCGTGGCTGCAGTGCGCTGTGCGGCCGCCGCTTCGGCCTCGGCCTGCACCAGCAACGCCTGGCCGTCTTCGGGTTTCAGTGCACCGCTGGCGATCAGGCCCTTGATCAGCTTGACCATGGTGGTTTCGGCGGCCATCGCACCGGCCGGGGCGGCCAGGCTGAGCAGCACGGCGCAGCACAGCAGCGCCCGTCGGGCCGGCCGCGGGCGGCGGGAGTCGGTTCGTGCGCGGACGTGGTCGTTCATCACGGTTCTCATCGAAAGAAGGGAAATCACGGAGGTCGGGAATCAGGCCCCGGGCCGGCGGCCCTGGATCAGGACGCGAGCGGGGAAATCGAGTGACGGCGGCGGTGCCTGGTCGACCTTGCCGATGCGACGCAGGGCATCGAGCACGGCCGCGTCGGCCTCCTCGTTGCCACTGCCGCGTACCAGTTCGACCTTTTCCAGGCGGCCGTCGTTGGCCAGCCACACATTCACCTGCAGCTGGAACGCCAGGCGCTTGACCTTGTCGTCGCGCGAGATCGCCTGCTGCATCAGGTAGCCCAGGTAGCGGCCGTAGGTAGCGTTGCCGGCGCCACCACGGCCAACGCCGGACGAACCGCCACCACTGCCGGACTGGATACCGAAGTTGTCACCACCGGCCTGCGCGTCGGCATTCATCGTCACCGGATCGCTGTTATCCGGCGTCGGCGTCGGCTCTTCGGCCGGCGTCGGCTGATCCAGCGGCTCCGGTTCGGGCATCGTCTCTTCCGGCGGCGTCTCCGGCTCCGGTGGTTTTTCCGGGGGCGGCGGCGGCGGCGGAGGGGGTGGCAGCGCCAGCATCGGCGGTTGCACCACCGGCCGGCGGGTGCTGGCGGTGTCCTTGAACAACAGCCACCACACCGCGATACCGAGCACCAGCAACGCGGCCAGCACCAGCGCGACGGTCACCAGCAACTGGCGACCGCGCATGCCGGGCTCCGGTCGAGGGGGTTGATGGGCCGTCATGCCTCAGCCCTGCGCCTTGCCGGTGACCAGGCCGACCTGGGCCAGCTCCAGCCGCCGCAGCAGGTCCAGTACCTCGACCACGCGGGCGTACTGCACCTGCGCATCACCGCGCACGATCACCGGGAAATCCGGCGTGGTCGCGCGTTCGGTGCGCAGCCGGTCTTCCAGCTCGGCCATCGTCACCGGGTAGGCATCCAGGAACACCTGGCCACTGGGGTCGATGGTGATCGCCTTGGTCTTCGGCTTTTCCAGGGCCACGCTGTTGCTGGCCTTCGGCAGATTGACCTCGATGCCGGGAATGGAGGCGTTGCTGGTCAGGATGAAGATCACCAGCACCACCAGCAGCACGTCGACGAAGGGCGTCACGTTGATGCCCTTCTCGCGCTTCTTGATGCCGAACTTCGCCTTCTGGCCCATGGTGCGCCCCTCAGCCCTGGACCGCGGCCGGGCCGCGCCCGTCCTGCTCTTCGGCCAGGCGCGCGGCGAACTCGTCGATGAACACCGCCATGTCGGCGCCGATCGCCTCGGCGCGTGCGCCCAGGTAGTTGTAGCCGAACAGCGCCGGGATCGCGACGCCGAGGCCGGCTGCGGTACACAGCAGCGCTGCAGCCATGCCCGGCGCCACCGAGTTGATGTCCACCGCGCCGGCCATCGCCGCCACCACGAACACCAGCATGATGCCGATTACGGTGCCGAACAGGCCCACGTAGGGCGCACCTTCGATGGTGGTCGACAGCCAGTTCATGCGCCGTGCCATCGCTTCCTGCTCGCGCACCATCACCGCATCCATCGAGGCACGGATCGCGGCGATGGTGGCGCCACTCAGGTAGCCACTGTTGCCGTCGCGCTGGTGGCGCTGCTGCATTTCATCGATGGCCACCTGGTAGATGCGCCACAGCGAGCCGTCGTGCATCGCGGTCGGCGCCTTGCCCTGGCGGTCCATCTCGGACAGAGTGCGCAGCGGCACACCGGACAACTTGCCGAAGCTCTCGGTGAATACCGCGTTGGCCTTGCTGGTGCGGCCGAAGTGGCGGCTCTTGGCAATCATGATCGCCCATGACATCAGCATCATCAGGCCGAGGATGGCGACCACCACCCAGGCATCGAACGGCATCGCCTTGAGAATGAAGCCGAAGTGGCTCTGCCCGGCGGATTGCTCGTCGGCGCCGTAGCTGATCAGGCGCGAGTCGGCGCCCTGCGCGGTGGCGTCGGCCAGCAGCAGCGCCGCCGGACGTGCAACCCGCGAGATGCGCAGCTCATCCAGAGCGCCTTCGAAGTTGGCCAAAGGCTGTGCAGCACCCGGGGCATCGGCGCCCACCACCGGCGCGGTACCCAGCGCCGGCAGCTCGCCACTCAGCTGGGCGACCACACGGCCGTTGAGGTACAGCTGCAACGCGCCCTTCTCCGCCGTCAGCGCGACGTGCGCCCACTGACCTTCCGGAATCGGCTGCGCCGGCGTACTGCGCTGGCCGTTGAGCTGCACGAACGGCACCCGGTTTTCGATACCCAGCACCAGCTCGGACGCGCCATCACGACGGGCGTAGATCGCTTGAGCCGCATTGTTGCTGCCCGGCTTGATCCAGGCCGAGACGGTCAGCGGCGCACCCGCTTCCTGGGCCAGCGACGCGCTGGCGGGCAGTGGCAGCGGGCCCGCACCCAGCTGCACGCCACGACCGATCACCGCGCCCTCGGACGGCGGCACGACGGCGCCGGCGTTGTTGCCGTAAGCGGTGGTGTCGCGCGCCGGCGCATTGGCCTCGGCAAAGTGGTAGACCAGCGTGTAGTCCGGGTCGAACACCTGCTGGCCGTTGCCGCTGGCCGGTGCCTTCTCATTGCCGTAGTACATCCAGATCGTCTGCGGCGCGGCGGCGCTGACTGCCGGCACGTCCACCCAGACCAGGGCCAGGCCCAGCTTGGGATCGAACTTTTCGATCTGATGGGCCAGCACGGTGCGGCCATCGCCCGACACGAAGCGCAGGTCGTTGCCCGCGTCCTGGGTACCGTCGAAACCGAAGTTGCCGGTATGCAGGCGCAGCAGCAGCGGCGTGCGGCCCGGGTCACCGGCCAGGCCCGCGCCCTGCGGGCCGGCGTCGACGGTGATCGGCTTGCGGTACTTCCATTCGGCCTGCCACCAATTGGCATCGGCCGCAGCAGCAGGCAACGCAACCAGCGCGGCCAGCAGCAACAACACTCGGGAAAGCAAACGGTCCATGCGAAGGGTCTCCGGAGAACGCATGTTCAAGGGAAGGGTCAGTAACTGGTGCTGATGTTGAAATGCAGGCGCGGGTCGTCCTTGCGCGTGACCGGGCCATCGGCATAAGGCCAGGCGTAGTCCAGGCGCAGCTGCAGGTGCTCACCCAGGCGCAGCTGCGCGCCCAGGCCGACCGAGGCCAGGTTGTACTTGTCACGCTGCTCGGGCAGCGGCTGGCGCAGGCGCAGGTAGGCGGCGTCGGCAAAGCTGTAGACGCGCAGATCCGTGCCGCTCCACAGCGACCACGCCGGGGTACGCCATTCCAGGCTGGCCAGGCCGCCGTAGTCGCCGATCGCCTCGGCCGACAGATAGCCGCGCACGGTGTACATGCCACCGGCGGCGAACTGCTCGGCCGACACCAGCGGTGCGTCGGTCACCTGCAGCGAGCCGCGCGCGTACCACTGCCAATCGCTGCCGAAGGTGTGGGTGTTGGCCACATCGGCCTTGAACGCGATGAAACTGGGGTCCGCCCAGTAGCGCTTCTGCCCGAATCCGATGGCATCGCTGCCATAGCCGAACAGGCGGCGGGTACCGGCCACCAGCTGGGTATTGATGCTCAACTGATCCTGCTCGCCCTGGCGCACACCGACAAACGCCAGGGTGATCGGCGCGTACTTCAGCGGCGTCTTCAGGCTCTCCTTGCCCATCTGCGTGTCTTCCTCGGTGTCCTTGAAGTCCACGCCGAGGCTGAGCTGGCGCCACCACTGGCTGCTGCCGGCCAGTCGATAGTTGAGCTTGAGACCGATCGAATGGCCGTTGCCGATTACATTGGTTCCGGTGCCGGTACCCACCTGCCCACCCGCGTTCAGCACGCGGCTGTCGGACTTGTAGCCGGACGCTTCCAGGCTCCACGGCGTGCCCTCGAACGGCATCATGTACGAGGCCGAGAACACCTTGGCCTGCTTGGTATCTTCCGGCGCCAGGTACACGCCGATGTTGGCGCTATGGCCGCGCTTCCACAGGTTGTCGTAGGCCAGCGATGCACTCAGGCGCAGCTTCTCGGTATCGGCGCTGTGGTCGTTGTTGAGCGCCGCGCTGGCACGCCACGGCGACTTCTCCTCGACCTGCAGGTCCACATCCATCGTGCCCGGCACCTGGCCCTCTCGCACCAGCGGCATCACCTGGCGACGTCCGCCTTCATTCAGCGCGGTCAGTTCCTTCTGCGCCTGGTCGAAGTCCGGCACCTTGCCCTCGGCAAGTGCCGGCACGCGTTCGCGGATGCGTTCGGGCGATTCGTGCTTCGTGCCTACGACCCGCAGCTGCCCGATCGGCGTCTGCTGCACCTTCAGCAGCACCACGCCACCACTGACCTGCTGCTCGGGCAGCTCGACGTAGACCGACTGGTAGCCTGCCTGCTGGTACAGCGCATTGACGGCATCGCGCGCCTTCTCGACATCGGCCAGGGTCTTGCCCGGGCCAAGGAACGGCTCCACCGCACGTTCGATCTGGCGCGGATCGAGCACGGTGTTGCCGCGCACGATGTATTCATTGATGTTCACGCTGGGCGCAGGCGCCGCGTCCTGCGCGAACAATGGCAGCGGCATCGCGGCCAGAGCCAGCACCAGCGGATGCAGGCGCAGCGGAAGGCGGACGGCTCGGCACGGAACAGGAGTCATCGAAGGCATCGCGTCGTATCGAAGGGAGTGGCCAGGGAGCGGCGCGTGGGTCTACCAACAGGACGTGTACGTCGCGTCAAAGCCGCCAATAGTTTTGTGACAGCACTGTCATCTTTTGACAGCGCCGGAACAGTTGCAGGCGGACACTGTCTTCGCCATACGTCTTCATTGCTGAGCGTCGGTTTTCGCAGGAGATTCAAGATGAGTGAGTCGTTGGAGGCGGGCCTTCGCCCTGCCCTCGCCCTTGCCTTGTTGCTGGCGTTGCCATCGGCCTGGGCCGGAGAGGCGAAGAAACAGGACGATGCCGCACCCTGCATCGAAGTACAGGTCAACGGCGCGCGCATTCCCGCCTGGGAGTGCCTGCAACGCAAACTGGCCCCGGCGCCGAAATCGGCGAAGTCACCGGCGCTGCCTGAAGCCGAACGCCTGATGCGGCAGCCGGGCAACCAGCTGATGCAGTACAACCTGGAAGGCACACGACAGCGCATGGGCGATGCCTTTGGTCGTTCGGTGGAACCGCAGCGTCCGGCGCGCTGAGCCTGCGCAGCTGTGGAGCCGGGCCCGCGCTCGGCTGGATTTTGTAGAGTCGAGCCTTGCTCGACTGTTCTTCCAGACGCAGCCGAGCGCGGGCTCGGCTCTACAGGGACCCGCCCGGCACGATGCCATCGGTCGGCACCGGCGGCAGCTCAGGCACCGGCAGGCTGCGCGTTTGCCCGGCCTGGTTCAGTTCCACAGCGCTGGCGCTGATGCTGGCCAGTACCGTACAGGGTCCGAGTCGTTGGCCGGGCGCATACGCTTCCGCTGGGCGTCCATCTACCGAGAGCAGGGCCAATGGCGCATGGTCACCCGCCATCACGCCCAGCACGACCACCTCGGTCTGCACCGCACCGGGCGACAGCAGTCGCACCAGTGGCAGGCTGGCCACTGCATCGAACATCGGCCGTACCGGCGCCTCGGCATGCGCTTCGCTCGCGGCCGCCGCTGGTGCCACCGCAGACAAGGTGACGCTCCAATAAGCCACCACGGCCAGCAGCAGCGTCGCCGCCAGCAGGGTCAACATCCGATTCCGATCCCAGCGCCTGCCGTCCATGTTCCACATCATCGCCACGTTCGTGTCCGCCTACGCTAGCAGGTGCGGCTGACGCTTTTGTTTCATCATGCGGGCCTACGCTGGCACGCATCGGCAAGGGACAGGAGGCAATGTCGATGCGACGCATCCCGCGTGGTTTCACCCTGCTGGAACTGATGGTGGTGCTGGTGATCATCGGCATCTGCACGGCAGGCATCGGCCTGGGCCTGGGCAGTCTGCTAGACCCCGCGCGCCAGCTGCGGCAGGAAGGCGAACGACTGGCGCAGCGCCTGCAGGTGGCGCGCGACGAGGCCCGCATCGATGGCCGCCCCCTGCGTTGGCAGGCCGACGCAGCCGGCTATCGTTTCAGCCGCCTCGAAGGCAGCCGCTGGGTCACCGTTGAACGCGATGATCTGCTGCGTCCACAGAAGTGGCAGGCTGCAGGCATCGTGGTGCAGCCCACCAACGCCATCGAGCTGAGCCCGGAGTGGATCGGTACCGCCTGGGAGCTTGGACTGTCGCTGGACGGCCGCGCACTGCGTCTTCGTGATGATGGCAGCGGACAGTTGCAGGTCGTGCAGTGAAGCGGAATATGCGCGGATTCACCCTGATCGAAGTGCTGATCGCACTGGCGATCGTTTCGATTGCGCTGGCTGCGGTGATGCGCTCGGTGGCAGTGGCGACCGACGATCAGTCACGGCTGCGCGACCGTCGCCTGGCGCTGTTGTGCGCGCAGGACCGCTGGCAGGAGCTGCGCCTCGCCGGGCAGCCACCGCAGGATGCGCTGCAGCGCTGTGTGCAGGGACGCGGCAGCTTCCTGGTCCTGCAGCATCTGGGCACTGGCAGAGACGGGCAGCCGCAACTGGAATTGACCGTGGTGGCCGAAGATGCACCGCGACAGTCGCTGGCGCGGATGCAGCTGCCGTGGACGGCGGCGCAATGAAGCGCGCCGCACGCGGCTTCACCCTGATCGAGGTGATGATCGCGATCACCATCATGGGCGTGCTGGCGCTGATCTGCTGGCGTGCGCTGGACAGCGTGGCCAACAGCGACCAGCGCCTGCGCCAGGCCGATGCCGAGACCACGACGGCGCTGCGCGTGCTGCAGCAGTTCCAGCGCGATATTGAAATGCGTGCCGACGATGCGCTGATGAATGGCGCGGTGCGCCCGGCAGATCGTCCGCAGCGATTGCTGCCCCCGTCGCTGGTGAGCGAGCGGCACCCGGATGGCAGCTTCGCGCTGGAGATCACCCGCAGTGTCGGCAGTGATGGGCTGCACTGGCAGCGGGTGCGCTGGTGGCGGCAGGGCAGCACGCTGTGGCGGGCCAGTGGTGCGGCTACGGACCGGTATCCCCTGCCCGCACCGGATCCGTCGAAGGGCATTGCGGTGGCGCGCGAGGTGCAGCGGTTCGAGGTGCGGGCGTGGCAGGCTGGAACGGGATGGGCCGTGTTGCCGAGCGAGGGCGAGGTATTGCCGGCCACCGGACTTGAACTGCGGTTGGGCCTGCGCGACGGGCGTGGGCCGTTGAGTTACCGGCGGGTGCTGGAGCTTTAGGATTGGTTCGTGGCACCGCATCCACGCATGGCGTGGATCTACTGCCGACCAAGGTCGGCATCTACCGTGACACATGCGCGCGTCCCTCCTGCCGCCGGGTGCTCTCCTGCACCCGGCGGCGCTGTGTCGGTGGTCCTCACCGCTGATGGCCGCTCCCTGCCCTCCGTGCCGTCCTGGCTGGGGCCGCCACCGTTCCCTGGCGGCTGGCCCGATGCTGCAGCCCGATGCGCTGCATCGGGCAATGCGTGCCGACCAAGGTCGGCACCTACCGGGGCGTGCTATGCCTATCGGCGCTGCGTGCCTTCGTCGCGGCTTGCCTGCGGGAACTGGAAGGCGCTGTTGGCGTCGTAGCCGCTGTTGGCGGTCGTGCCGCGCGCCGGCGGCGCAATGCTGCTGGTGCCGCTGCCGAAGCCGAGAATCTGCACGCTGATCACTGACGGCTGGTTGCGCCGTGCGTCGTCCTGGCTCTTGCGCATCACGTCCTGTGCGGCCTGGCTGGCACTGTTCGCTGCAGCACTGGCCGACGCCAGCGCATTGACGTTCACCGTGGCCAGCACCGGCAGGCCCTTGCTCTCGCCCTGCACCTGGATGTTGGCCGCGTTGAGCACCTGCAGTGCGGCGAGGTTGATGTTGCCCGAGACACGGATGCCCGCTTCGCCCGCATCGATGGTGCCCAGCGGCGCGATCAGGTCGACGTCGCCCGGCGGCACTTCGGGAATCGGGTCCAGCGTAGCGAAGCCGGCACCGCTGACCGGTGCGAGCGGTGACAGACTGACGTTGCCCCAACGGTCGTACAGGCGGCGTGGCGGGGTATACACCAGCGTGGTGCGCGAGCCACGGCCCGCATTGATGTCGCCCTGTTCGGACCAGGCCAGGATGTCACCGCCAAAGGTGGTCATCACCCGCGACAGGCCCAACAGCACGCTGTCCTGGCTGAACAGCCGGATGTCGCCCTGCCCCTGGGTCACCAGGCCCGCGCTTGCCGGCGGCGCCTCGCCAACCACGCCCACCACGATCTGCCCGCCCGGCGCCATCAGCTCGATGTTGCCACCGGCCTCGGTGCGTACGCCGGCGCCGCCATACATCACGATATCGCCGGTGCGCTGGATCGTCTTGCCCGCTGCATCCTTGTCCGGCATCAAGGTGGCGATGGCCTCGCGGCCCCGCAGGTAGGAGCCTACGCGCGGGCCATCCGCATCGGTGTACTCGCGGCCGCCCTCGCGCAGTTCGGCGTAGTAGACCTGGCGCAGGAAGATGCGCTGCTGCTCCTGTGGCAGTGTGTCGAACAGGGCCAGTGCCTGCGCGCCGTCAGCGCTGATGTTGAAGCGCTCCAGCAGCCACTGCTTCAGTTCCTTGTCATAGACCTTGACCACCTTGCCCGGCTGCGACGCCAGTGTCTGCGCGGGATCGGCCAGCCGGGTCGCATCCAGGTAGCGTGCACGCACGGCGCCGAAGTCGACCTGCTGGTTGCCGGCGGTCATCGCGATGCTGGCACCCGGGCGCGTGTCGCCCTGCACCAGGCCGCCGCGGCTGGCGATGCTGCCGCGGTCTTCCTGGCGCAGCTGACGGCCGGCGCTGACATCGACATTGCCGCTGCCGTATACGGTGACGTTGGCATGCACGATGTCCCGCCCGGCCTGCAGCACCGTGACATCGCTGGCACTGTTGTTCAACGCAAGGACGGTGCTGGACAGGATGTCCTGGCCTGCACGCAGCTGCACCGGCGCAGCCACATCAATCCACTCGCGAACGGTGCGGCGGCTGCCACCGGCGGCGTTCAGCATCCATTGTTCGCCCGTGCGCAGACCGATGATGTCGCCCGAGCCTGCGTAGAAGCGGTTCGGCGTGCCCCCGGCGGTGCGTGCCACCGCCGCCATGGGACGGTTCGGCCCAAAGGCGAACAGCGGTATGGCATCGCCCCATGTGGGTACCCGAGCATTGATGCCATCGGGCGAAATGTTGCCGAGCAATTCGGTGCCCTTCGCGTCCCGTGCGGTGAACACCGGATCGAACGGGGATGGCAGGCGAGTGTCCGCACCAGAGCTGCTGATGTACGGTGACCGATCGCCGGCGATGATCGAATTGCCAGCCAGCAACTGCATGCTGCCCGTAGGGGAAGGAGCGGTAAGCAGTATGTTGTTCTCACCGCCTTCGCCCAACTTGATGTCGCCGCTGGTGGCCTGCACCTGCAGCCTGGAGGGATAGATCCAGTAGGCGAAATTGTCGCCGGTGGATTCCGATCGCAGATTCTGCCCCGGGGTGCTGGCATGCGCTGTCAGCGGGGTGGCGTCGCCGCCGAACGAAACCAGATTTACTGCCGTGGCCGCGGTCCACAGCGAGAAGCCGGTAGTACCCGCCGCAAGACCGCCTCCCGCCAGCGCCACCTGCGGCGCATTGAATTGCACCACACGGCCGGCATCGGCGACGCCGCCCAGGATGACGTCGCCCCGGGCGTGCAGGTTTGCCACGGCGTCGCCCAGCACCAGCACCGGACCACCCATCGCCTTGCCACCGAAAGCGCGGAACGGATCGCTGGGGCGCAGGCCACTGCTGGGATCAGTGTACTGGGAGATGCCGACGGCACTGCCGCCAATGCGGGAGGCCTCAAGACTCAGGCTGCCGCGCAGGTTCGTGAATGTGCCATTGAGTTCCAGGTCCTGCTCGTTGCTGACGTGATTGATCGTGGTGGCCATCAGGTTCGGGTTGAGTGCACCGCTGGCGCGCAGGCTCAGATCGCCACCACCTGTCAGCACCAGCCGCCCATCATCAACACGTCCGGTCGAGCCCACGGCTGCGTTGATCGCGGTGGAGAAACGGGTGCTGCTTGTGTTCTTCAGCGCGTCACCCTTGGCATCGGTCACACCGGCATGCCTGCCCGCATCAATCTCCAGATTGCCGCCACCCAACGTACCAAAGCCGGTGAAGCCGACCATGCGTGGACTGGGGTTGGAGAACGTGGACACATTGGCGTAAGTGCCGAAGTTGATCCACCAGGCGACAGGCTGCTGCTCGACGCCCGCAACCGCACCTGTGCCCTGGCGCCACAGCCAGTTGGCAACCGCGCCGCTGGCGTGGTTGGCCAGGTCACCCGCCACCGAGCCGGACGACGACAGCGCACCCCATGTTGCCCCGGTCACGTCGCGGCCGGCCGCGATGCTCAGGTTGCCGCCGTGATCCGGATACCACGCGCGATAGGCGGCAAGTGCCGCGTCATAGTCACCGCTGGACTGCTGCAGCCCGAGCAATGCCTCGCGTCCGGACGGCGGCGCGCGCTCGGACTGGAAACGGGCATCGAGGCCATTACCCAGCGCGGTCGGCGTTCCCGCGGTATAGACGCCGTACACCGAGCGCATCGACAGATCGCGGCCGGCCATCAACTGCAGGTCGCCACTGCCGGTGCGCAGCACGCTCCACAGCGGCGTGCCATGTTTCGGTTGACCCATGGTCGCCACGTCACGCATCTCGCCGGGCATCACGCAGATGCCCGAACTGACCGAACCGCACAGCTCCTCTTCGGTCATCCCGAACATCTCGGCAGTTTCCTTCACGGGCATGCCGACCAGCGACGGATCGCCCATTTCATCGGCACCTTGCGCCGTGAACAAGAAAGGTGCCGCCTCGCAGCTGCTGCCAGCCGCGCAGATCGCAGACTCGGGCTTGCCCAGGTGCTCGGCCAGCGCCTTCACCGGCTTGCCGACCCAGCTTGCATCCACTCCTTCGCGCTGCGCGCCCAGGGCGGTCACCCGTTGTTCGCGCACGAACGTGGAGACCATGGTAGCCGCACGCACAACGCCGTAATGGGTATCGGCCATCACCAGATCGCCGCTGCCGATCCGCCGTGCGCGCGGGTCGGCCGCCTCGGTATCGGCGCCCGCAACGGCGGTCAGATCCCACGAGGTGGTGCCCTCGGGCAACATCTGCGCCAACGCCCAGTTGCGTCCCTGTCGACCATCGCTGCCCACCGGGCGCAGGTTGATCGGTTGCCCACCGGCCAGCTCCAGCGTGGTCATTGCCGGAATCAGTGAACCTCGCGCCAACGGGGTGCGCGTCGCCAGTCGCAGCTCCGTCGGCAATCGCGCGCCGGCCGGCCAGGTCGTGGCCCTTACGTTGGCCTCGCTGCGCAGCTGGAAGCCCGCGCCCAGGCGCGAACCAGCGGGCAGCTGCAGCGCCTGCGCCAGCACGCTGCCTGCGGCATGCACCTGACCATCGGCCAGCGTAACCGCGGCCGGCAGCACATAGCCTGCCGGCAACGTAAGTGCCTGCCCCAGCGTCATCTCCACCGGCAACGTGGTGCCGGCAGGCAGCACCGCATCGCGCACCGCAATCGCGTAATTCAGCACGGCACCCGCCGGGAAGCGCGTACCGGCCTCCAGTACGACGTTGTCATTGGGCACCAGGATGTCACTGCCGAACGGTGTAATGCCGGCACCGAAACTCTGTCCGGGCACCAGCTGCCAACCGCGATCATCCGGGCTGGCAGGTGGCGGCGCAAAGCCGTCGTTGATGCTGCCATGGATGAACAGGTCGCCGGCTGCGCGCAGGCGCAACGCGCCCGCCTCACCGAAGCCGCGTCGCGCGGGGTCCTGTCGATTGGCCTGCGGGCCGTAGCGATAGCCGGAAAGATCGATATCGCCGCCGACGGTCAGATCACCATGCGGGTTGCTGGACGAGATCGCGCCGACGACATCCACGCCGGGACGCAGGCGCACGGTCCCCAGTGTGGCCAGCCGTGCCGACAGCCCGGCATTGCCCAGCGCGGCATTCATCCATGCAATGTTGGCTGGGTCAACCACCGTATCCAGCCACGACCGGGTAACCAGCTGGCCACGTCGGCCGTTCACATCCGCCGTGTCAGCCAGGGGTGCGTCGTCATAGCGGCGCACGCCGGTCACGAAGATATCGCGCGCGCCGAGTACCTGCACGCCACTGCCGGTATCGACGCCGGCATCGTCGCTGCCCACTCGCGGCACGTTCAGCACGAACGTGCCGCGGGCGCGTCCATCGTTCTGCCCTGCTCCGGTACCGACGGCAACGCCGGTGCCGCTGCGAAGATCGATCCGCGCCGCCGAACCCAGCTGCACGCGCCCATCGCGGCTTTCCAGCTCGACGATGGCACGGTTCGGGCTGTCGATGATCTTGCCATAGCTGTCCACACGCAGTGCCGTGCCGTGGGCGTCCAGGCTTCCGTCCAACTGCAGGCCATCGCGCGCGGCCAGGCGGATGCTGCCAACCTGGTCGCCGCTGGCGTCGATGCGCCCGAGCACCCGCAGCGCACCACCGTCGACGCTGATATCCACCTTGCGCGCTTTCACTTCGTCGCCGATCAGCAGGTCTCCCTGCTTGATCTGGAAGCTGCGCGCTCCAGTGACACCGTCGCGGGTAAGGCGCTGGTTGAGGCCACTGAAGTCTGTCAGTTCACGTGCGCGCACCACCAGCTCACCGTTCTCATACGGCACCAGGCTGCCACCTGCGTCCAGCGTGCCGCTGGCCTGGCCAAGCAGCCGTCCTGCCAGGTCGACATGCCCGCCGGCAGTACCCAGCGCGGTCACGGTGAGACGACCCGCGCGGTTGTTCTGCGCCGACAGATCGACGCGCGATGCTGCGTCGCTGCGCACGTCACCTTCCGTTGCTGTCAGCGTGACGTCACCGCCGACACTGTAGGTATCCACATCGAACAGGCTGACCTTGCGCCCGGCCAGATCGAGGTTGGCGCTGTTGCCAAGCTGCACCGAGCGGGCCGCCGTGGCCGCCAGGCGGCCCGAGGCCAGCGCGATACGGGTGTCGAGGAGAATATCGTCGGCGTCCAGCGTCAATTCTGCGCCCAGAGCATCGGCCGCCGTCGAGGCGCCTGCGCCGTGCACGCGCAGCGTGCCACCAGCAGTCACCGCCAGCTTCGCGCCTGCTTCGGCAGTGACCAGCGGTGCCTGGATATCGAGGTTGCCGCCACTGTAGGTCCAGCCCTTGACTGGGTCGTAGGCGCCCTGGAACTGATGCACATTCAACGCACCATTGCCGGCGAAGACCACCTGCTGTGCGGCACGCAGGTTCACCCCGGCGAAGCCGAGGACCTGGCGTCCGGCCACGACCTCCGAGGCGGGCCACGACTGTGGCGCCGGGCCGAGCCGCAACGTATCGGCAATGATGTCCAGCTGGCCACTGCCAAGGCGGTCGACCATCGCCGCCCCGCCGGGCTGCGCGGCATTCGAATCCGCAAACCCACTTGCCGCAAGTGCACCGGCCCAGGTGAGGTTGCCGGCGAAGATGCGCGCACGGTCGCTGCTGTTGCCATAGCCATGGATGGCCGGTGCGCCCAGCACCAGGGTGCGCAGGCTCGACTTGCCGGTCGCGCTGTCGCGCGTATCAAGATCGACACTGCCGAATACATTGATTGACTCGGCCGCCGAGAGCTTCAGCGTCTCCAGTGCCGGTGCGCCGGTGGCGGTATTGCCGCGCAGCAAGGTGGTCAGCACCTGCTGGTTCATCAGCATGCCCGGCGGCAAAGCGGCGGCCGCGGCGGCCTGCGCGATGGCATCGTCGCTGCCCAGATTGATCGCCGCCACGCTGACGCCGAGCTGGCGGGTGCCGTAGCTGGCCGTGTCGCGCAGCTGCAGGCCGCCATTGGTGGCGACGTTGATGCTTCCCTCCGACACCAATCGTGCCTGGCCCGCACACTGACGGCCCGGGTCGCAGGTGCCGATGTCGAAGCTGACCAGCGACGGATCGGCTCCCTCGCGCAAGGGCGCGGCCAGCAGATCGGTGCGCCCGTTGGACACCACCATCACTCCGCCTTCGGCCTGGTAGTAGAAGCCGGCGTTGTCGGGCAACGGAGCGGCGCCGCGACCGAGCGTGTCGACGCCTGCGCCTGCCTCCACGCGCACGCCCTTGCCTCCGGCCACCGCCCCCAGAATCACCTCAGGCGCACGCAGGACCGCGCCGTCCCGCAACACCAGGTTCTGGCCGACACCGGCCACCTGCAGGCGCTGGTTGCTGGTCGCGCGGACCTGTGCGTTGAGCACCAGGCGCGAGGGCTGCAACGCGTTGAGCACGTCCGCCTCGATGGTGGCACCATTGCCAGTAGAACTGGGCGTGCGACCGGCCGCCACCACTTCCAGTTCACCCAGCCGGTTGACCAGGTTCACTTCCACCGAACCGCCAATGCCGGCGCTGCCCGCCGCCGGCGCAAACCGGGTCTGGCCCTGGAAACTCACAGCGGGCGTGCCGTCCCTGCCGGCGCCATTGCCAAGCCCGAGGCGCAGCGTGCCGGCATCGACGGTCTGCCAGCCGCGCGGCGTGCCCAGCCGTTGTGCCGACGTGGTCACGAATGCGTTGTAGCTGGTCTCGTTGTAGCTGGAATGCCGGCGAACGGTATCGGCCGGGGTCAGCAGCAACGCGGTCAGCAAGGGCGAACGCAGGCCACCCAGCGTCGACCCCGTGTGTCCGCCGACCATCCAGGAGCCGGTGCCGGTGGCCAGCGGTGCACCGATACCGACCGCGCCGGTGCGCCCCAGCTCCACCCGGAACGCGCCCTGCTGCAGCGCGAAGCTGGCCGGCAACAACGTGTAGGTGCCAGCCGGCAATCCAGGCACGCCTGCGGGAATCGTGATCTGCTGGCCAATGCCAGGGTCCAGCGAGCCGTCACTCAATCCCAGCGGCGCTGCACTGCCGGTGTAGCCGGGCAGGATCGCATATACCGGACTGGCCGATTCGCTGAAGCCATAACGCGGATTGGCATCGGCCAATGCATGGCGCAGGATGTCGACCGAGCCACCGCGGCCGCTGACAAAGGCAGCACCGGTCAACTCGCCGCCGCCGGAGAGATCCAGCAGCGCCCCTTCGGCCACCTCGGTACGGCTGCTGATGATGGCGATGCCCTTGGGGTCCGCGCCGGGCGCGACACCGCCTACCGGCGGTATGGCATGGGCGCTGCCGTCCCTGCGCCAGTCCACGCCATCGACGGTGCCACCGAACGGCACACTGAGCCCCGCGCCGCTGGTGGAGGTCACGCTTCCGGGCAGCAGCGTCACCGAGCCGGCCCGGCGCCCGTCGGCATCGGTACCACCCAGGGTGATGGCGCCCAACGGCGCCCGGAGGATGCCGCCCTGCTCGATGGTCGCTGCCACCACTGACAGGCCGCCGGACACCGACAACGGCAGGACTGGAACCGCCCCGCCAAGACCATGGATGCGCACGATGCCTTCGGCATCATCCCAGCGGCTGATCGCACTGCCCGGCTGCGACACACCGGCCGCCAGCACGCCGCCCGCATCGGCCACCGGGTACAGCTGCGCTGCGGTTACGTCCAGGCTGCGCGGCGCGATCAGCTGCGCGCCGGTACTGCCGAGCGCTGCGCCACTGCCCAGGAAGCGCAGATCGCCGCGACTGCGCAGTTGCACGTCATCGAACCCCGCCAGCCAGGTGGTATTGCGCAGGTCGATCAGGTCCGCATCCACACTGAAGCGATGCTGGCGACCGGTATCCACCGCCACGGCAGCGGTACCGACCAGGGTATCGCCAGGCAGCCTCAACCAGCTGCTCTGCGCCAAGCGCACGTAGGGCGCGCTCAGCGCAAGCAGGCCGCCAGCGCTGCCGCCCTGCAGCATGCCCAGCCCATCCTGTTGCAGACCTTGGAAGCGCAGGCTCTGGCCGAGGCGCAGTTCCACATCACCTTCGGCACGCACGTTGCCGAACAGCGAAAGATTGTCGAAACCACCGGCACCGACCTGCGCCGCCGACAGGCGTGCGTGCCCGTACTGCAGCTTCGCCGGCACGGCCTGCTCGCGATCGTCCTGGCTGAGCACGATGGCGCGCGGCGCCAACACATCTTCGCTGGCACCGCCCGCATGGATGCTGCCTCCGAAGGCGATACCCAGGGTTCCGCCCTGCGCGCCGGCGCCGCCTGCAGCGGCCTGCAGAGCGCCCTGCAAGTACAGCGCATTGGCCGAGCGCACCACGATGGTGCCGCCATCGCTGGCCACATCCTGGCGGCCGGCGCCATCGATGTCCAGCTGCGCCGAACTGCCGTTGGCCAGCAGTTTCGCACCGCGTTCAACCACCACGAATGCATCCACCGGCCGGTCAGGCACGTTGTCCTGGCCGTCCCAGTCGAGCGCGCCTCCAATCTCGATGCTGCCCCCCTTGCGCACCTGCCCGCGCAGGCGGCCACTGGCATCACGCGCAGTGAAGGCTTCACCGCTGACGTCGAGTACACCCTGTGCACCGATGCGGTAGGTGTGCTCGTTGCGCTGCGAATCGAACAGGCTGGTCGGTTCGCGAATGTCATCCAGGCGGATGCGGCCACCCGCCGCTTTCAGGCTGCCATCAACCGTGATGCTGCCCGCGCCGCGCAGGGTGATCGATTGACCGGCATCCACGCTGACCAGGGCGCCGCGACCGATGCGCAGATCACCACCGGCCTCGCCCTGCTGTGAACGCAGCGTCAGGCTCGCACCGTTGCGCTGACTGAACCTGCCGGTGATCGGATCCGCGCTGTACAGGGGTGCCGACCAGACCTGCAATGCGTCGTGCCGGTCGCGTGCCTGCATCGCTGCTTCGGCCAGGCGCAGGCCCGGCATGCGCACGGCGACGATGGCTCCGTCCGCCACCTCCACACCTTGCTGGCCATTGATGTCATAGCTGGCAAAGCCCTTGTTGAACAGGGTCTCCTGCAGGGTGAGTGCGCCGTCGGCCGGCTGCCCGCCGATCACGATACGTCCACCATCGCCCAACGACAGCGTACCGCTGCCGCCGCCGAGCGCGCTCAAGCGTGCATCGCCGGACAGCTGCAGGCGACCGACCCGTCCACTGCTGTCGGCCACGCTCGCTGCCTGCAGGCTGACGTCGCCGCCCTTGCCGATCGTGACCTTGCCCTTTGCATCAACCCGACCGCCGCCATCGACGCGCACGTCGCTGCCCGGCACCACAACATCATGGCTGTTCTGCAGCCGCAGCTTGCCGCCGTCAGTCCACGCCATGCCCGGGCTGGACGCCGGTTCCAGCAACGCATTCACCCAGCGGCCACTGAGATCGATGCGCGTGCCCTCCGCCAGGGCCACGTGCGAACGGCCGCCCTGCAGCAGCCAGGCGGCGGGAGCGCCCACGCGGGTCAGTTCATTGCCCGCCTGCACCTGTCCACCCGCGATCTGAATGTCACCCCCCAGCAGTACATCGGCGGCCGTGAGCACCAGCTGGCCACCGTCCTGCAGGCGCAGCGCACCCTCCACCGCGATGCTGCCACCGCTGGCCAGATCGATGCGTCCCCACTGGTGCGCGCTGAGCTGGTTGGCATCCAGCCACAGCGTATTGCGCTGCTCCTGTTGCAGCGGCGCCTGCAGGGACACGTCGGCGGCAGGCAGCCCGCCATCGACGATCCGCACCTGTGTGTCGAACACCGCGTTTCTGCCGTTGCCGTCGTAGCGCCCAAGCCACAGCTGGGCATTGCGCGCTACGGCGGTCTGCGCCTGCGCGTAGCCGTCGCGCGCAGCATCGGGTGTCTTCGATTGCTGCGCACCCTGGAAAGTATCGGTCGCCACCTGACCCTGCAGTACCGCACTGGGCGCGGACACGAGCAGACGGCCCGCGTCGCGGCCCACGGTATAGCCGTTCTCCACCCGCTGTTCGGCACCGATCAGCGGATTGCGGAACACATCGGTGGCTCCCCAGCGCTCCTGCTTTACTTCAAAGCCCCGATACAAGCCGTCGTACCGCATTTCGGCCGGCGCATCATCCAGCCGGTACAGCTGACCGTCGGTGCCACGCAACCAGCTCTGCTTGATGGCACCGCTCTGCACATCCAGGCTGCCGCCAGCCAGGTTGATCCTCGAGCCGGCATGGGTGACCACTTCGCTGCCGGACAATTGCACGGTACCGCCCTGCGCGGCCCATTCGCCGATCGAATGGCCCTGGTTGTCGAGATACCCCCCGACTTCCAGCAGGCCACCACCGGCATACCAGCGCTCGGCGGTGTTGCCACCGGTGCCTGCGGCCACGTGCTGCAGCTGGCGGCGATCGATCCAGACCTCGCTGCTGATCAGCTTGCCGCTGTCGCGGTTGTCGGGCGAATCACGCAGTTCGTTGCCCTGCACCTTCACCTGGACGTTGTTGCTCTCCATCGCAACCCGCACGCCCACCGCACCGGACACATCAATGCGCGCGGCATTGCCGGCGTAAGTCCGGCGTGCGGCTTCCGCTACCACCTGACCGCCGGTGGCCACGGTCAGCGAACCGTCCTGGAAATTCACGTCGCCGCCGGACACAATCTCCACGCGTGACTGGTCACGCCGGTCCTGCATGCGCGAGAGATTGTCGAATGTGCCAGTGCTGCTGGCGCCGCGCAGCAGGTCCTGCTCGGCCGAAGCCTTGACCAACGCATCACGGCGGCTGTCCAGGGCCGTGTTCTTGCCATCGTCTTCGATCAGCACCGCCGTGGTCGCGCCGCTGGCCAGGGTGACCGTACCGGCACGGTCGCTGATGGCGTTGAGCAGGTGCACCGTGCCGCGCTGGTCCAGCGTGGTAGTGGCCACGGCTACGCCGGCCTGTTCCACCCTGCGCCCGGCCAGAGTGATGTCGCCCTCGCGCGCCTGGATCAGGCCACTGTTACGCACGCTGCCGGCACTGCTGCCGGCCGCGATGCGCGGCGCGATCTCGTTGCCGGCCGTGGTCGAGGCGGTGTTCTGCGCGGTACCCACGCCGCGGCGAATCACGAACGAGTCGCCCGCAGCCAGCTGCGTCTGGCCCTTGCGCGTTTCAATCTGGCCGGCATTCTCCACGGTGTGGCCGGCCAGCAGCACATAGCCACCGCCGCGGGTGGCCGAGGCAGGCGCCTGCGTGGTGATGCGTGCGCCCTGCTCAACCAGGACCTTGCCGAAGGCATCGGTGAGCGCAGCGGTGTTGTTGTCGGCACTGTACAGGCCGTTGTCACGGAACTGGCCATCGCTGATCCGTGTCGCTGCCGCGACCAGATTGCCCACGTTGACCTGGCTGTTGTTACCAAACACCACGCCGTTGCGATTGACCACGAACACGGTGCCGTTGGCCTTCAGCTGGCCGAGGATCTGGCTCGGACGCGCGCTCGGATCATTGACCCGGTTCAGCACCGCCCAGTCCGCATTCTGTTTGAAATCGAGCGTGGTGTTGCCGCCGATGTTGAAGGTTTCCCAGTTCAGGATCGCGCGGTCGGCGGTCTGCTCGATGCTGACCTGCACCTTGCCGTCGCTGCCCTGCGACTGGATCGCTTCGCGCGCATTCACCCAGCCACGGGTCAGCGGATTCTCATCAACCTTCAGGCCGTCCTTGCCGAGGCCGTCAGCAATCACGAACCCGGCGGCGCGCTGCTGCGTGCGCGCCTGCTCCTGCAAGCGCTGCTGCAACGCAATGGCCTGCGCGGCGGTGCCCAGATTGTCGATCGACTGCTGCAGTTTCTGTCGCGCTGCATCCTGTTGCTGGACAGGCAACTGGAACTGGATCGGCACACCGTTGGGCATGCGCCCGCTCTGCGCGGCTGCGCCCTGCGCTGCACCGCGGTCGGCAAACCAGCCTGGCGAGAATGCCTGCTGCGCCTGGGCAGGCAGCATGGGCGTGGCGCCCAGCGCAAGCGCGATGGCCCAGGCCATCGGATGGCGGTGCGGCGCAGTGTGCGGAACAGGCGAGTGCAGGTGCGACATCAGGACCTCGAGCGACCGACGGACGGTCTGCGGCATAGGAGAGATTCGACTGCCCGCAGGCATCGCCGGGCACTATCAGATAGACGTTGTCCGCGCCGGAAAAACGACAGCTTCTTCACATTCGGCGCGACCACAAAAAAAAGGCGCCGACCTCGCGGTCGGCGCCCTGTTCAGCAGGTACGGTGGATCAACGGCCGATGCCGGCGCAGGTGCTGGCGTTGCCCAGACCGGTGGCCGGGGTGGCCGAGATCAGGTTGTTGGCAACGGCTTCACGCCAGGTCTGGGTCAGCGGGATGAAACCGTGCGCACGCACGGCAGCATCGTTGTTGCCATCCACGCCCAGGTTGTAGTGCTTTTCCAGGAAGTTGCGGACAGCCTGGCGCTGCGGCAGGGTGCGGTAGCACTGTGCGAACACCAGGTTGGTGTAACCGGCGATCGGGTAGCCGGCGGTCGGGTTGGTGAACACCGGCACCCACTTGGCCGGGTTGGCAATGTCGGCACCGGTCGGCGGGGCGACGGTGTTCAGGGTAGCGGCAACGCTCACTTCATCCGGCGAGAAGCCCTTCACCTTGGCAATCTTGGTCGCATCCTGCAGGTTCGGGATCACGTCCGGGCCGACATAGCCGATGGCGCCGGCAACCTGGTAGACACGGTTGTACAGCGAGGTGCCGCCGGTGGCCGGGGCCGCTTCCAGGAAGGCCGGCAGGTTGTTCTGCGCATCGCGGGTGAACAGATCAGCGAAGGTCGACTTGACCTGGAACTTGCCGCCGACCAGACGGGTGGCGCTCAGGTCTTCGGTGGCGCAGGCGGCGGTCAGGAAGCGGGTCAGCAGCTCGCTGGTGCCGCTGCTTTCGCCGCGGTAGATGACCTTGATGGCGCCGCTGCGGGCGCTGTCCAGCTGCGACCAGTCGTTGATCTTGCCCGAGAACACGCCGCAGATCTTGGCCACGTCAAGGTTCAGATCACCACCGGCCTTGTTGTACGGCACGGTGACCGAGGTGGCGACCGACGGCAGCTGCAGCACCGGGCCGAGCGTGGAGGCCAGCGCCGAGCTGTTGTAGTTGCTGATCTCGGTGCTGCTCAGGACCGAGTCGCTGCCAGCGAAATGGACGTTGCCGGTGCCGTTGGTGATGAACAGGCCGATGGTGTTCTCGAGGAACGCCTTCTTGCCGGTGCCCGAGCCGGTCACGGCGTAGCTGAAGTTGGCCGGCAGGATGCTGTCGGCCTGGCCCTTGTACAGATCGGCCGGCAGCGAGGCGCCACCACCGTTGATGAGGGACTGCTGGGCCGAAGCGGCACCGGCGGTGGCGAGCAGCGCGGTGGCAACCAGCGCGGCCAGGGTCTTGTACTTGTTCATGATCTTCTCCTGAAGGGTTTACTGCGAAGGGAAACACCAAGGGAGGAACGGTCACTACACGCCTGCTGCCGCCGAGGGCCTCCCAGCCCACTCTGCGGCGACGTGGCTATGCTGGTCCGCGCCGATGACAGGCCGCTTAAGAAACCTGTGGAAGATCGAAAAAAGGTGTGGAGGATTGTGTGGAGAATCGAAAGCGTGCCGTGATGCGCGTTGCGCATCACTGGACCAATTGATTCATTTCCATGATCGGCATCAACACGGCCAGCACGATCGTGAGCACCACGCCGCCCATCACCAGGATCATGGTCGGTTCCAGCAGCGCGGTCAGCGCCATCGCGCGACGTTCGATCTCGCGCGAGATCGTCTGTGCGGCGCGGTCCAGCAGTGGCGCCAGCGAGCCGGTCTTCTCGCCGCTGGCCACCAGGTGCACCAGGATCGGCGGATACACCTTCTGCACCTTCAGCGCAGCACCCAGCGCCGCACCTTCGCGCACGCGCGCAGACACGTCATCGGCACAGCGCGCCAGCAGCGCATTGCCAAGCGTCTGCCGCGCCGCCTCCAACGCACGCAGCAGTGGCACACCGGCATCCAGCAGGATCGCCAGCGTCGAGGCAAAGCGCGCACTGTTCACACCCAGCACGAAACGCCCGACCATCGGCACCCGCAGCAGCATCGCGTCCCATCGCAGGCGCAGCTCGGGCTTGCGCAGGGCCAACCGCCATGCCACCACCAACGCAGCGATGCCGAGTCCTGCCCACACGCCCCAGCTGCGCACGAACGCGCTGGCGGCCAGCATCACCTGGGTCAGCATCGGCAGCGTCTGCCGCGCCTGCACGAACGCGGTCACCACCTGCGGCACTACGTAGCTGAGCAGGAAGATCACGATCGCCACCGACACCAGGCTGATCGCCGCTGGGTAGATGAAGGCGGTCAGTACTTTGGCCTGCAGCGCGTTGCGTTCTTCGATGTAGTCGGCAAGGCGCTCCATCACCCGCGCCAGGTCACCGGAGTCTTCACCTGCGCCCACCAGCGCCCGATAGATCGGCGGGAAATCGCGCGGCCGCGCGGCCAGCGCAACGGTCAGGCGCTGGCCGGCACGCACGTCGGCGCGTACGGCGGTGAGTGCCTGGGCCACATGCGGGCGCTCGGCCTGTTCGATCACCGCAGTCAATGCGGCTTCCAACGGCAGGCTCGCGGCCAGCAGGCTGGCCAGCTGGCGCGTGGCCCAGGCCAGCTCGCTGGCAGACAACCGGCGGGCGCCCCAGCCACTGCCCGCACCGCGCGCCGCGCTGACCTGCACGGGTGTCAGCCCGCGACCGCGCAGCAGCTGGCGTGCGCCGCGCGGGCTGTCGGCGTCCAGCTGGCCCTTCTCGATGCGGCCCTGCGCGTTGGCGGCCTGGTAGTCGAACAATGCCATCGCTGCCTCAGTCGTCGCCGGTGACGCGCAGGATCTCTTCCAGCGTGGTCACCCCGCTGTCGACCCAACGCTGGCCGTCCTGGCGCAAGGTCCGCATCCCGGCGCGCCGTGCCGCCTCGCGCAGCGCAGGTTCACCCTGCCCTTCATGGATCAGCGCACGCACGCGATCGTCCACCACGAACAGCTCATGGATGCCGGTACGCCCCCGGTAGCCGCTGTTGGCGCAGGCCGCGCAGCCCACCGCGCGCCACACGGTACGGCCGTCGCCATCCACCTCGGCACGCCGGCATTGCGTGCACAGCCGCCGCACCAGCCGCTGCGCCAGCACGCCGCGCAGCGACGAGGCCAACAGGAACGGCTCCACGCCCATATCCGCCAGGCGGGTCACCGCCGAGATCGCATCGTTGGTGTGCAGGGACGCCAGCACGCCATGGCCGGTCAGCGACGACTGCACCGCAATCTGTGCGGTCTCCAGGTCGCGGATCTCGCCGATCATGATGGTGTCCGGGTCCTGGCGCAGGATCGCACGCAGCGCGGTGCCAAAGCTCATGCCGATGCGCGCGTTGACCTGGATCTGGCCGATGCCGGCGAAGTCGTACTCCACCGGGTCTTCCACGGTGAGGATGTTGCTGGTGCTGCTGTCGAGCTGGCCCAGTGCAGCGTACAGCGACGTGGTCTTGCCGCTGCCGGTCGGCCCGGTGACCAGCACGATGCCATGCGGCTGCCGGATCAAGCCTGTGAACGTGGCCAGAGTGTCATCGGCCATGCCCAGGCGCTGCAGCTGCAGGCGACCGACATCCTTTTCCAGCAGGCGTAGCACAGCACGCTCGCCATGACCGGTCGGAACCGTGGAAACGCGGATATCCAACGGCCGCCCGCCCACGCGGATCGCGATGCGCCCGTCCTGCGGCAGGCGCTTCTCGGCAATGTCCAGGTGGGCCATGATCTTGATGCGTGATACCAGCGCCGCATGCAGTGCGCGCCGTGGCTGCACCATGTCGCGCAGGGTGCCGTCCACGCGGTAGCGCACCACCGAATGGGTCTCGAACGGTTCGATATGCAGATCGCTGGCGCCATCGCGTGCAGCCTGTGCCAGCAGTGCATTGATCATGCGGATCACCGGCGCATCGTCCTGTGCATCCAGTAGATCGGTGACCTCCGGCATGTCCTGCATCAGCCGGTCCAGATCGACTTCGCTTTCGGCGGCACCCACTACGGCAGCGGCATCGCCGCCGTCACGGTACTGCTCACCCAGCCGCTGCTGCCAGGTCGCCGCATCCAGGGCCTGGAACGGCAGCGGACCATGCCGGCGGCGCAGTTCGGCCACGGCCCACGCCGCGGTTTCGGCGGTGCCCAGCAACACGGGCTCGCCGCCCGCCTCGGACAGCATCACGCCATGGCTGCGCACCCAGGCGTACGGCAGCGGCGCGGCAGCGCTCACGGCCCGATCACCAGTTCCGGCGTGTAGCCGAGTCCGCGCAGCTGCTGCAGTGCCGGGTCCAGCGTCGCCGGATCGCGCGGCAATCGCACGCGCAGGCGTTGCCCGCTCTCGCCCGGCGTCGCTTCGGCATAGGCCTGCAGGCCCAGTGCCCGCACCTGCGCCACGCCCTGGCTGGCACGCGCCGGGTCCAGCCCCTGCGCGAACTGCACCAGCTGCGCATCGCCGTCACCGGACGGGTACAGCGCCGCCAGGCTGCTGTTCTGCAGCGGCTGGCCCTGGCCATCGCGTGCATTGCCCTGGCCGAGTACAGACAGGTCCTGCGGTGGCAACTGCGGTGCCGACAGCGCCGGCAAGGCCCAGCTCTGTACCGGCTGCGCGCCGGCCTGCGCGTTGCGCATGTAGTCGTAGCGGTCGCGGGTCAGGCGCTGGCCGGCGGCGGGGTCACGCACCACGTGCGGGCGCAGGAACACCATCAGGTTGGTCTTGGCGCGCTTGCGCGTGTCGCTGCGGAACAAGGCGCCCAGCACCGGGATCTTTCCCAATCCCGGCACTGCATCACGGCCATGGCTGACACTGTCTTCCAGCAGGCCACCCAGCACCATGATCTGCCCGTCGTCCAGCAGCACGCTGGTATCCAGGGCGCGCTTGTTGGTGATGATGCCGGCCGTGCTGTTCGCGCTCTGCGCGTCGATGCTGCTGACTTCCTGGTAGATGTCCAGCTTCACCGTGCCACCCTCGGAGATCTGCGGGCGCACCCGCAGCTTCAGGCCCACGTCCTCGCGCACGATGGTCTGGAACGGGTTGTTGCTGCCGCCACCGCCGTCGGTCACGTAGCGGCCGCTGACAAACGGTACGGTCTGGCCGACCATGATGCTGGCCGCTTCGTTGTCCAGCGTCATCAGATTCGGCGTGGACAGGATGTTGGCACCGCCCTTGCTCTGCAGCGCGTTGGCCAACGCCTTCATGTTGAGGATCTGGCCGACGCCGGGCAGGTTGATGGTGCCGTCGATGACGCCGATCTTCAGGCCATCCTTGGGCAGCACGTCCAGGGTGGTGCGTGCGGTGGTGTTCAGCCCGCTGCCACCGGTGGTGCCGCCGAAGTGGGTGCCGCCGAAGGTGCGGCCATTGCCCAGCATCCACTGCACGCCCAGTTCGGCCGCGTCGGTCTGGTTGACCTCCACGATCAGGCTTTCCACCAGCACCTGTGCACGGCGCTGGTCGAGCTGGTCGATCACCCGCCGCAGGTTGCGGTACACCGGTTCCGGTGCCGAGATCAGCAGCGTGTTGGTGGCCACGTCCGCCTGCACCGAAATGCCGTTCTGACTGAAACCGGTGCTGCCGGCATCGATCGGATCGCGGCGGTTCGGGTCCAGCCGCTGCGATTCCAGCGCATTGCCACCGGTCTTGGCCTGCTGCGGCTGCGACGGCTGCGACGGTGTGGCGCGGTTGGCGTCACCCGGCAGTGGCGTGATGCCTTCGTTGCTGCCCATTGCCGGTGCATCGCTCTGCCCGGCCACCACGCCGCGCAGCACGCCGGCGAGCTGATTGGCCTGGGCGTTGCGCAGGTAGACCACATGCAGGTTGCCGGACTCGTCCTGCGCGCGGTCCAACTTCTCCACCAACTGCCGCGCCAGGCGCGTTCGGCCCGGGCTGCTGGAACGCAGCAGCACGCTGTTGCTGCGGGGGTCGGCCATCACCACCACCTTCTGGCTGGGCTCGGCGCCCTGCGCATCCAGCAGCGGCGCGACCATCGCTGCCACGTCAACGGCAATGCCCTGCTGCAGCTTCACCACATCGGTGTCCATGCCGGCCGGTGTATCGACGCTGGCGATCACCCGCGCGATGCGCTCCAGGTTGTCGGCATAGTCGGTGATCACCAGGGTGTTGTTGCCCGGGTTGGCGGTGATCGGATTGTCCGGGCTGATCATCGGCCGCAGCACCGCCACCAGCGCGGCTGCGTTCTCGTAGCGCAGCGCGAAGGTGCGCGTGGCCACCTCGCCGCCGGCCCCGCCCACGCCCACACGGCCACCGAGCAGCTTGGCCTCGGCCTGCGGCACCACCCGGCTGACACCGCCGTTCTCGACCACGGCAAAGCCACGCATGCGCAGTGCGCCCAGCAGCAACTGGTACGCCTGGGTACGGCTGACCGGGCCATCAGAGACCACGGTCATCTTGCCGGTCACCCGCGGGTCGACCAGGAACTGGCGACCGGTGAAGCGCGCCGCCATGCGCAGTACGCCGCCGATATCGGTATCCACCAGGTTCAACTGCACCGGTTCATCGGGGGCGTCCTGCGCCTGTGCCGGTGCAACAACGTGAGCGCCACCCACGATCAGGGCCAGTACAGTGCTGCAGGCAAGGCTGCGCATCGCCCTCATGAATGGCCACCCGCAGTGAGTGCCATCACGATGTTTCCGGATATCCGTGCCGCCGGCATGTTCGCATCCCCTGTGCGTGTCAGTTGCAGCTGCTGCAGTTCGATGGCCGGATCGGCCAGCACGGGCAGCAGCCAGTTCCACAGTGCGTCAGCAGGTACGGCCTGCACCTGCAGGTGCCAACGCCCGTCGCGTGCTTCGACATGCAGTCCATCGGCGAGGCCGGCGGACTTGATTCCATTACGCAGCGCGGCCAGCGTCGGGCGCTGCCCCTGCACCTGCTGCTGGCGTTCGCGTGCACGCAGCAGCGGCGCCAGTGCGCGCGCCTGCGCCTGCAGCCGCGGCAGCTCAGCCTGCCAGTGCGCACGCTGTTTCAGCAGCGGCTCCAGCCAGAATGACCACAGCCCCGCTGCCAGCAGCGCCAGCACCATCACCCCCAGCATCCAGCGGTCGCGCGGCGGCAGGTGCTGCCAGCGCTGCTGCAGGCCGGCCAGACCCTCGCCCAGGCGCATGGCTCTGGCGGTCACTGTCCGCCCCCGCTCACGCGCAGGCGTCCACCGGCCTCGCGCGCCAGCTGCAGGCCCTGCGCCTGCGCCGCCTGCTGCCACTGCTCCATCCGCTGTGCGTCATCGGCTACCGCCTGCGCATCGGCGTCCAGCTCCAGTTCCAGCTGGCCGGGTTGATAGCGCAGGCCGCGCACCTGGCCGCCCAACTCCGGAATCGCCTGCAGCGTCGTTGCGACCTGCCGCTGCACCCATGGCAACGGCGGCGCCGGCAACGGCACGGCCAGCGCGCGCCGCGCCTGCAGCACCGGGTCCACCACATCGGTGATCTCCGGAAAGTGCGAACTGAACTGCCGCGCCATGTCCTGCTGCAACGCCTCGCCCTCGCTGCGCCAGCGCGAGACCTGCAGCTGCAGCCCAAGCGCAGCCAGCAACACCGCCGCCAATGCGAGGCCGATCGCCACGCGTGGTGCCTGCCTGCTGCGACCCGGCAGTGGCAACGACCACGCCGGCACGGGTCCGCACGCCTGCCGTTCATGCGCGACCACGGTGGCCGGCAGGTTCTCCGGCCACGCCGACGGCACGCTGTCGATCCACTGCACGGCCTGCACCCCGGATTGCTGCAGGCGCACGGCCAGGGCTTGCATCACGGCACACGCGTCACGTCCGCCATACCATTGGACGAACCCACGATCGCGCCCGCTGCGCACCAGCAGGTGCTCGCCGCTGACCTGCAGCGTGGCCTGTCCGTCCTGCCACGGCAGCAGCAGCGGCGTCGGATACAGCGCCTGCAGCTGCAGTGCGCACGAGGCCAGCAGCTGCTGCGCCTGCAGGACCGCCTGCTGGCCAAGCCACGCCACAGGAACCGTGCCGTCCGCCGCCTGCGCACCGTGTGCCAACGCGACGTCCTGCAGGTCATCCAGCAGCATCGCCTCTACTTCGCCCTGCAGTGCGGCCTGCAGCCTGCGGCCCGACAGTGGCGGCAGCTGCAGTTCCAGCAGGATCAGGTCCTGCGGATCGAGACAGGCCAGCACCTCGGCCTGCGGATGACGTTGCCCGAGCACGGCCAAGCCCTCGCGGCCATGGGCCAGCACCCCACCCTTGTGCAACCGCGCCCACTCGACCGTACTGTCGGCGCGCAGGTGTTCCAGCGCCGGCAGGCGCACCCTCAGCTGCACGCTCATGCTCCAATCCTCGTCCACACACGCTGCACGCGCACACTGTCATCGCGATACTCGCGCCAGATCAGGGCCCTGAAGTCGACCGCATTGCCATCGGCCTGTACCTGGCCGACGGCAAGGAACCACTCGCTATGAATGCCAAGCGGCACCACGGCCATCTGCGCGCTGCTCAGTTGCAGTCGATTGGCGATATCACCGCGGTTGAGCAGCCAATGGCCACCGTCGCGCTCACCGAGCAGCGCCTGCAGGCGCCCCGGCTCCACGCCGGGAGTGACCGCCTGCAACACGCTGATGTCACTGGTGTTGGCATTGACCAGGGTTTGGGCCGGCAGCACCACGGTGCGCCGTGCCAGTGCCTGCACCGCCACTGGGTCGGCGCCCGCCAAGGCCTGCTCGATCAGCGATTCACGCGGCAACGGCGCCTGCGCCTGCAGGTCGCCATCACGCAGCCTCGCCTGGATGTGATCGGCAGCAGATGCACAGGCACCCTGCCCCAGGCCCTGCCCGGCACACAGCGCGATGAACGCGCGCCGTGCCTCCGGGTCCGGCTTGCCATAGGCCAGCAGGTTGCGCAGGTTGAACATGGACTGCGCATCGACCAGCTGCAACTGCACCGGCAGCGGCGCCTGCAGCGTCAGTGGACGCGCCCAACGGCCGCTGCGCACCGTGGTCAACTGCTCCTTTACATCGTCACGCAGCTGCTGCGCCGCGCGCTCCAGGGTGGCATCGATCACCATGCGCACCTGCGCACGCAGCTGGTCGCCACGCAGCGCACGCAGCTGTGCCGACTGCCGGGTCAGCAGTGCAGTGGCAATCACCGCCACCAATGCCACCACCAGCAGGGCGACGATCACCGCCATACCGCGCTGGCGGGTGCACGGGACCGAACGCGTCCGGGCTGTCATCTGCACGCCTCACAGCTGCCAGGAGCCGATGTCCGCGTTCCCGGCGTCGCCACCGGGCTTGCTGTCCGCACCCAGCGAGAACACATCGATGTCGCCATGGGTTCCGGGAATCTGGTACTGGTACGGATGGCCCCATGGGTCATTCGGCAGGCGATCCAGATACGGTGTCACCGGCATCGCACCGCCGCCCTGCGGCGGCTTCACCAGCGCCTGCAGGCCCTGTTCGGCGCTGGGATAGCGACCGTTGTCCAGCTTGAACAACTTCAATGCCTGCATCAGCGCCGCGATGTCCTGGCGCGCCGCCACCACGCGCGCCTGGTCGGGACGGTCCATCAACCGCGGCACGATCAATGCCGCGAGAATGCCGATGATCACCACCACCACCATGATCTCGATCAGGCTGAAGCCCTGCTGCCGAGCCCTGCGACCACCCACCTGCCTTGCCATTGTTCCGCCCTCGTCATCCTGGAAGAGACCGCTGCGCCATGGTCAGCGGTGCATGTGTCAGTACGATAAACATCCGCCTGCTATTCGCTGCGCGCGTGCCTGTGCAGGCGCAACACGTGTAGCCGGGGCACATGCAGACTCGAACAGGTGCTGCGGCACGCTGGCCAGCGCATCGTCGATGCAGCCGCGCAGCAACGGGTGCGCGCAGGCCTGCAGCAGGCGCACGCACTGCATCGGCGACCACGCGGTGCCATGGTCGAGGCCGATGAACATCCGGTAGGCCTGGTGGTAGCGCAGATCGTCGTACACGCGCTGCGCACTGGTGAGATCACGCACGACCACCAGCAACGCCGCACGTTGCAGCTGCCGCACATCGCCCGCGTCAAGCGGCAGCGCGTTCATGGCCGCTTCGGGCCAGGGCCGCAGCTGCAGAGCGAGGGCGCGCCGCAACGCCGCCAGCGGATGCGCGCTGCTGTCCAGTGCCGCCCAGCGCGCCGCATCGGCCCAGGCGTCACTGGACAGTACCCAGACCCACGAGTGCCCATAGCGCTGCACGTTCACGGGCGTATGCCTTGCCTGTTCCAGCGACTGGCTCAGGTGACGATCCAGCTCCAGCATGCTGATCCTGCGACTGTCTGCCATCGGCGCCGCCCGTGCTCCGCGACGCGTGGTGCGTCGTACTCTGGAGAAGACGTCAGCAAGGCAGGTGAAGCGACAACGCGAATGCGTCTCTGTGCGCTGCGTGGCGCTTCATCAGCTACGTCATCGCAGCGTCATCTGCCTGCAGGCTTCGCGCTCCAGTCGCGGCGCTTCGCCCCCGCAACGGCGCGCCAGTATCGCCACATCGCTGCGTGCGGCGAACGTTGCCAGCGCATTGGACATATCCACGTCATCGCACCATGACGCCATCGCAACACGCAGCGCTGGCAGCTGCCAGCCATCCATCACGCCATGGCTGCCGGCCACGAACCAGTGCCAAAGACGATGATGCTGTACCTGCTCGTGCAGTTGCACGAGATCGTCGATGCCGTGCATGCCCATCAGCAGCAGCACGCGCGCCATCGCCGCAGGCGGCAGCGTGCCGGCCTCAGCGAGGGGCAGCACCTGCTGCTGCAGCCGCAGCAGCATCGCCAACGGGTGCGACTGCGGATCGAAGTCCAGCAGAACGGCCTGTTGCTGCCATTGCGCATCGGAGACCACGCACACCCACGGCGATCCATAGCGATGCACCATCAAGGGCCGTCGCTGCGTGGTTTCCAGCAACGCCGACAGATTGCGGCGCAGATCCAGCACACCGATGGTCTCGTTGCGCATCCTTGGCGTCTCCTTGCTTGCAACAGCCCTGCACGGCGCGCACGGCCAGCGTCTTCATCTAACCAAGGACGGCAATGCCACCCGGAAAGCGACGCAGATCCAGCGACATCGTCAGTCGCAGCTGCTCCAGCGCCGCGTCCGGATCATCGATGCGGAAGCGACCGCTGACCGGGGCCCGCGCCAATGCCGATTCGCCCAGCAGCACCTTGCCGCGGCGGTAGCGGTTGATTTCATCCACCACCTCGCGCAATGGAGCGCGACGGAACACCAGCATACCCTCGGTCCAGGCGCTCACTTCCGAGGCCAGGGCTTCGGCCACCACGCCACTGAGGCGCTCGTCGTATTGGGTCTGCTGGCCCGCCTGCAGCTGCAGGCGGCCCTGCGGGTGCTCGATGCGGGCGCTGCCCTGCAGGCAGGTCACCCGTACCTGGCCGTGAGTGTTGCGGACGTCCAGGCTCACCGCACCTTCATCGGCGATCACGCAGCCCGGCCCCGCGAACAGGGCGAGGCGCAGGCCTGCCTGGGTTTCGATCGCGGCCTGGCCCTGCACCAGCTCGAAGCCTTCGCCTAGCGTGTCCGAACGACGGCGCAGGCTGCTCTGTGTATCCAGTTCGATCTTCAGCTGCGGCAAGGGCGCGATCTGCAGCCGTTCACCGGTGCCGGTGTGGAAATCGGCCGCCATCGCCGTCACCGAGGGCCACAGCCCCAGCGGCGGGCGGATCGCCGCCACCACCACCAGGCTGGCCGGTGCGGCAATCGCGGCGCCCAGGAAGGCGCGCCGGCTCCAGCGCTGGGCCGGCGTCGGCGCGACCGGCTGGCGCGCAGCGGGGGGCAGCTGTTCGCCCGCCAGGCGTACCTGCTCCCATTGCCGGCGCGCACGGCCGAATGCTTCGCGATGACGCGGATCAGCCTCGCACCACTCACGGAACCTGCGCCCATCGGCGGCGGTTGCCTCGCCCGAAGTCAGCCGCACCACCCACGCGTGGGCCTGACGCTCGACGGCATCCAGCGGGCGTTGCGGGCGATCGTCAGGATCCATGGGGGCTCATGCCGGACCCGCACGCTGCGGGGTTCTGCTCGGCGTCAAAGTGTAGACGGATGCCGTCGCTCAGAACCGCACCTGACGCCCCTGTCCACTGCGCTCGGCCAGGTAGTCCTGGGCCGCTTTCAGCTCGCGCTGCACAAGCCGCAGCGACACGCCCAGCTGGTCGGCGACGTCGCGCTGCTGCAGGCCATCGACGCGGATCGCCAGCAGGATGCGGCGTCGGCGCTCGGGCATGCGCTGCAGCAGGCCGACCATGTCTTCCAGCGCGAAATCCAGTTCGGCCGCCTGCGCCGGGCCCGGTGCAGGGTCGGCCATCTCCATCAGCGTATCCACCTCTTCCAGGCTCAGCAGGCGGTGGTCGGCACGCTGGCGGTCGATCACCGTGTTCATCGCCATGCGCAACAGGTAGGCCGCGGGATTCTGCACGGCATCCAGGCGGTCACGGCGCGCACTCAGGCGCATCCAGGTGTCCTGCAGCGCATCGCCGGCCAGCTCCTCCGAGCCCAGCTTGCGCACCAGGCGGCGCTTCAGCTCGTCGTAGGCCCCCAGAAGGTGGTCCATCAGGTCAACTGCCCCAGCCGTACCGTTGCTCATGTTCGAATCCTTGAAGTCATGGAAGGGGCGCGCGCCGGCCACAGTCGTGGTCGGTGCCGGAAGGTCGGATCTGCAGGGTCACCGGCTGCGGCAGCGCGGCGGCATCGCGCGCCAGCACCAGGCCCTGCAGCGCCTGCAGCAGGCGCGCATCGCGGCGGGCGCTGCCACTGCCTGAGAGCAGCTCGGGCGCATGCACCTGGCCCTCGCCGTCGACGCGGAAGCGCAGCGTTGCGGCATAGCGGCCGGGCGCGATCTCGGGGTCGTCACAGAACGCCGCACGCAGCCGCTGCTGCAGGCCGCCGTAGCGACGCCGACGTTCGGCATCCGGGAGCTCGGCGCCAATACCGGGTTCGGCTGCCGCGGGCGTGCCCCGGCGCAGCACCACGCGCTGCTCGCCGATCACCTCGGCCTCGATACCGGAATCCTGCAGCAGCATCTGCAAGGCAGGCAGCGGCGCAAGGCTGGCGCGCAGCGCATGGCTGCTACGGCCGGCGGCAAGATCGCCCGGGTACATCACCGACCACCCGCTGATGACGCTGAAGCGCTCGACCGCCTGCTCCAGCGGCTGCGCAGGGATGTCGTAGGCATGAACACCGTCCTGCGCCACAGCGGCAAAGGACAGCAGCAGCCATGCGGCGATGGCCACCTTCCAAGTTCTGACCGCATGGTGTCCATTCAGCCCCCTGACGTAGAACACATGACCCTCGGCAGCGACAGCAGCTGCAGTGGACGCGCGCCACGACCGGAACCCCGGCCCGCGCGCGACCAGCAAGCGGGCTCAAACCGTACCGGGGGCACATGTCATTGCGATGACCGCCGCCCACGGCCGACCGTCGGGCCAGCCTTCCTGGAGCCAGTCACGGATCAGGCATCAAGGAATCGAACAGACCATATCCTCCAGGCGTGGGGTCAGAGCCCGTTGCACAGCAACGGGATCCGACCCCGACAGGTCGCGGGGAACTGTCAGGCGCGGGGCGGTGTGGGCAGGCAGGACCGTTGGCGCCATGGATGGCGCCATCGAGCCCCCATGGATGGGTCTACGGCGTGTCCTGCCTGGCCACACCGCCCCGCCGCCCTGGGAACATCGCCGTTGCAGTTGCTTCGGCCGTTGCCTCTGCGGGTGCCGGGTGCAACCCGGCCGCAAACCCCATCCCTCAAAGCGGCAACTGGGTCGTCTGCTTGATCCGCTGCATCGGGATCTCGGTCTTGGTGTTCTGCACCCCGGCGATCCGGTTCAGGTGCTGCATCTGGAACTGCCGGTAGGCATCCAGATCGGCCACCGCCACCCGCAGCAGGAAATCGCAGTCACCGGCCATCAGATGGCATTCAAGCACTTCCGGGAACGACTTGATGCTGTTGATGAAGTGGTTGGTGGTGTCCTCGTCCTGCCCGCGCAGCCACACTCGCACGAACACCGTGAAGCCACGACCCACCTTCGCCTCATTCAGCAGGGCCACGTAGCGGTCGATGTAGCCGCCCTCCTCCAGCAGCCGCACCCGCCGCAGGCAGGCCGAGGGCGAAAGGCCCACCAGCCGGGCCAGCTCCAGGTTCTGCAGCCGTCCGTCACGCTGCAGGGCATCGAGGATGCGGCGATCGAGGTTGTCGAGCTGATACTGCACGGGATTTCACCTTTGGCGACCTTGGCCGCATGGAATCTCAATATTCCCGAATCGAATGGCATCAACGCAACCCGATTTCGCGATTGGACCGCTAGCATGGGCCACCCCCACCTCGTTGTGCCGTTCCATGGACGCCCGTACCACCCTCCCCCTGCCCGACACCTGCGATACCGCGCCGCGTGCCGAATTCCTGCGCGGACTGCGCGCTGCCGTGCCGGTGATGATCGGCTTCATTCCCTTTGCCCTGGTGCTCGGCGCCCAGGCCGCCCAGAAAGGCCTCAGCGCCCTGGAAGTGCCGCTGATGACCGGCCTCAACTTCGCCGGCGGCTCGGAGTTCGCCGCCGTCGAACTGTGGACCTCGCCGCCGCATATCGCGCTGATCGTGGCGATCACCGCGCTGGTCAACAGCCGCCACCTGCTGATGGGCGCCAGCCTGGCCCCGCTGCTGCAGCACCTGCCGCGCCGCCGCGTGCTGCCGGCACTGTTCTTCATGTGCGACGAGAGCTGGGCGATGGGCGTGGCCGATGCGCGCCGCCGTGCGCTCGGCTTCAGCCTGGCCTATTACCTGGGCGTGTCGGCAGGCCTGTATACGGTCTGGGTCGCCTGCACCGCGCTGGGCGCGATCGTTGGGCCGATGCTGGGCGACATCCACGCCTACGGCTTCGACATGGCCTTCCCGGCCGTGTTCCTGGTGCTGCTGCGCGGCATGTGGCAGGGCATGAAAGCAGCGCGTCCGTGGCTGGTCAGCCTGGTGGTGGCCGCGGCCACCTACCTGCTGGTTCCCGGCGCCTGGTACGTGGCCAGCGGCGCGCTGGCCGGCCTGGCCGCAGCCTGGCTGCTGGCGGAGGACGCGGCATGATCTTCAACGGACTGATCCACTGGACCTCGGTGCTGACCATCGTGCTGATGGCCGCTGCCACCTACCTGACCCGCATCATCGGCTTCCTCGCGCTGCGCAACCGCACGCTGAGCAAGCGCGCAGTGACGGTGATGGAAGCCGCGCCGGGCTGCGTGCTGATCTCGGTGATCGCGCCCGACTTCGTCGCCGACAAGCCCGCCGACCTCGCCGCGCTGGCGATCACCCTGCTGGCCGCCACGCGGCTGTCGATGCTGCCGACCGTGCTGATCGGCGTGGTCTCGGCGGGTGTACTGCGCTATCTGATGGGCTGACGCGCTCGCCGTTCCTGTTCTCCCTGCGACACCCGGTCGCAGTCGATCCCGCCACCCGCTTGATCAATGTCAAACCGCCCGCCGCCGTGCGGGCGTATTTCTATGCAGGACCCGAACACGCCGGCGTTACCGGCATCCACAAGGACCCTGCGATGAGCTACACACCCGACAACGCCCAGCTGCTGAATGCCATGCAGAACGTCATGGTGATCTCCACCACCGACCTGCAGGGCAACATCACCTACGCCAATGACCTGTTCTGCGCGCTCACCGGCTTCGCCCGCGAGGAGCTGATCGGCCAGCCGCACAGCATCGTGCGCCATCCGGATGTGCCCAAGGCGGTCTACAAGGACATGTGGGACACCATCAAGGCTGGCAAGACCTGGACCGGCATCGTGCCCAACCTCGGCAAGGGTGGCGTGCTCTACGTGGTCGACACCACCGTGCAACCGCTGTTCGACGCCGACGGCAGCATCACCTCGTATATCAGCATCCGCCGCGTGGTGAACGACCTGATGCAGAACTACGACCTGGTCGAGTTCAGCAAGGAAAAGTTCGACGACTTCTACGAGGCCGCGTGAACGCCCTCCCGACCAGTACGCCCTTCAGCCGCCTGCTGGTGGGTTTCGCGTCCGAGTCGGGCAATGCCCGCGCCCTGGCCCAGCGCCTGGGCGCGGACCTGCAGCCGCACGCGCCGCAGGTGCTTCCGTTCAACGACATCGACGTAGCCAGCCTCGGCCACGGCGATGTGCTGCTGGCGATCTCCAGTTCCTTCGGTGACGGCGAACCGCCGGCCAACGGCGAACAATTCTTTGAAACCCTGCGCCAGACTCCGACACTGAGCGGCCTGCGCTATGCAGTGTTCGGCCTCGGCGACACCGGCTACCCCAGCTTCTGCGGCTTCACCAAGGCACTGGATGCGGCGCTGAGCGAGCGCCAGGCGCAGCCATTGCTGCATCGCGTCGATGCCGACCTGGGCTACGAGCAGTTCTTCCAGCAATGGCAGCCGGTGCTGGGCCAGGTGCTGGATGGCGACGCGAACGCTGGCCAGGACCTGCACCTGCAGGTCACTGCCTATGGCGAAGACAACGCCTTTGCCGCCCCCATTCTCGAACGCCGCCGCTTGAACAGCAGCGACCCGGCCGCCTGGCACCTGCAGCTGGACATTGCCGGCAGTGGCATGGCGTACCGCGCGGGCGACACCCTGCATGTAGTACCCGAGAACGACCCTGCCCTGCTGCAGGCATTGGCCACCTGGTATGGCGACACTGCCGCCGTGACCGCCCTGCATGACCGCGAGCTGCGCCTGCTGAGCAAGGGCGTGCTGCGCGAACTGGCCAGGCTCGGCGGCAGCGAGGTGCTGAAGGGCCTGCTGAAGGTCAGCCAGAAACGCGAGCTGGAAGCCTACCTGCACGGGCTGGACGTGCTGGACGTGCTGCAGGACCACGCTACCCCGGACAGCGTGCCGCTGGCCCGCCTGCACGAGCTGCTGTCACCGCGCCTGCCGCGCGCCTATTCGATTGCCTCGCACCCCTGCAACGACCAGCTGAGCCTGTGCGTGCGCGAAGTACGCTACACCCTGCGCGGCCGCGAGCGCGTTGGCACAGCCACCGGCAGCCTGCTGCACGGTGGCGACCATGCCCGTGTGTACTGCCGCTCCAACCCCGGCTTCCATCTGCCCGATACCGGCGAAGCCCCCCTGTTGCTGGTCGGCACCGGCACCGGCATCGCACCGTTGATGGGGCTGATGCAGGAGCTGCAGGCCAGCGCCTGCGCGCGCGAAGTGCACCTGGTGTTCGGCGAGAAGCACAGCCAGCACGATTACCTGTACCGCGAACAGCTGCAGGACTGGCACACGCGAGGCGTGCTGGCCGGCCTGCATACTGCATTCTCGCGCGACGGCGCCGAAAAGGTCTATGTGCAGCATGTGCTGCAGCAGCGCGGCGATGACGTGCGCGATGTACTGGCCCGCGGTGGGCATCTGTACCTGTGCGGCAACAAGAGCCACCTGGAAAGCGCGGTGCGCGAGGCCATCGATGCCATCGGTGGTGAAGGGCGCTGGGACGCGCTGCGGGGTGAAGGCCGCACGCACTGCGAGCTGTATTGATCCATTCCAGTGGAGTGCGCGACCGCGGGAAGGGTAGAGCCGGCCGCTGGCCGGCTGCGCTTCGCACCATGAAGCTGCCGGCCAGCGGCCGGCACTACCAGACCGCTCTACATCGGCACGCCCACGATAACGCTCGACGCCTTGAACAGTACTGTTGCCGTGCTGCCTTCGCGTAGTTCCAGCGCTGCGGTACTGCCGCAGGTGATCACCGCCACCACGCTGCAGCCATGGCCGATGTCCACCACCACCTCGTCATTCACCGCACCCTCGGTGATCCGCTCCACCGTGCCGGCGAACTGGTTGCGCGTCGAGTAGCGCGCATCCTCGCCCTGCGCCACGATCACCGACGAGGCTTTCACCAGCGCATAGGCCGGCACGCCCACCGCCAGCCCCAGCGACTCCACGCTGCCATGGGTGATGGTGGCCACCAGCGCCAGGCCCGGTGCCACTTCGATCTGCACTTCATCATTCACCGCACCGGTGGCCAGCGCGCTGACCCGGCCATGGAACTGGTTGCGTGCACTGGTAATCATGCCAATTCTCCGGATCAGGGCCAGGTCCTCGTCCAGCCCGGGGGTGGCCTGCAACGACTGCAGGAACGTACGGTGCGCGCGCTCGACCTCCTCGAAACGGGCGATCAGCTGGTGGCCGCGCCCGGTCAGTCGTGCACCGCCACCACCACGGCCGCCCACGCTGCGCGCGACCAGCGGTTCGCCGGCCGCGGTGTTCATCGCGTCCACCGCGTCCCAGGCGTTCTTGTAGGTCATGCCCATGCGCTTGGCGGCCTGGCTGATCGAGCCACACGCATCGATCAGGCCCAGCAGCGCGAAGCGTCCGCGGCCACCCACGCTCTGCCCGGCAATGCTCAGCCACAGGTTGCCCTGCAGCTCCAACGGCGGCTCGGCCTCACTCATCGTGCTTCGATCCCTGCGTTCGCGCGAGCGCCCAGTGTACGGCGTGGCCGCCCTGCCCCGGGCTTGATATCGATCAAGGTGGCCTTGCCGGCCAGCGCCGAGAATCCCCGGGTCGGTCATCAAGTTGACCCCTGCCAACCGTTATATCATCTTGGATATAACGAACCCGAGGACTCGCGAGGATGCGTACCTGTCGTTTCGTTCTACCCCTGTCCGCCCTGCTGCTCCCGCTTGCCGCCACCGCGGCCGACACGGCCTCGCCGCCGGTGTTCAGCCTGGGCACGATCGACGTGCATGCCGAGCGCGGCACGTCGCCCACCGTGGCCGAACGCAGCCTCGACGCCGAACGCATCCAGCAGCTCGACCGCAACACGGTCGGTGATGCGGTCAGCGTATTGCCGGGCGTGAGCCTGGCGCGCAACTCGCGCAACGAGGACATGGTCTACCTGCGCGGCTTCGATGCGCGCCAGGTGCCGGTGTTCCTCGATGGCATTCCGCTGTACGTGCCCTATGACGGCTACGTGGACTTCGGCCGTTTCACCACCTTCGACCTGGCCGAGATCCAGGTCGCCAGCGGCGGCGCCTCGCTGCTGTACGGGCCAAACATCCTCGGTGGTGCGATCAATCTGATCAGCCGCCGCCCCGAGCGCCCGCTGGAAGGCGATGTGCGGCTGGGCATCGCCGATGGCGGCGAGCGCAAGGCGGCGGTCAATCTCGGCGGTCGTCGTGGCGACTGGTACTTCCAGCTCGGTGCGTCGATCCTGAAGGCCGATGAGTTCCCGCTGCCGAAGGGCTTCGTCGACTACAAGCGCGTGCCCACCGACACCGGCAGGGACCGGCGCAACGCCTCGCGCGACGACCGCCGGCTGTCGTTCAAGCTGGGCTACACCCCGCGCGAAGGCGACGAGTACGCAATCGGCTACGCGCGCCAGGACGGCGAGAAGGACAACCCGGTCTACACCGGCACCGCGCGCAGCGGCATCCGCTACTGGCGCTGGCCGTGGTGGGACAAGGACAGCCTGTACTTCATCGGCAACACCCGGCTGGGCGAGCACACCACGCTGCGCACCCGCGTCTACCGCGATACCTATGGCAACGGCCTGGATGCCTACACCGACGGCAGCTACCAGGTGGCGATGGACAACAGCAGCTTCCCCAGCATCTACGATGACCGCGCCGTGGGCGGCTCGGTGACCCTGGCCACGACGGCGCTGCCGCGCCAGGAACTGCAGTTCGCGATCCACTACAAGGAAGACCAGCACAGCGAGCGCAACCCGCACTCGCCGCCCAAGGACTTCCGTGATGTCACCGCCTCGGTGGCGATCGAGGACCGCATCGCGCTGACCGACACCTCGCACCTGCGCGTGGGTATCGGCCATGACCGCCGCGATGCCAAGCGCGTGTACTTCTGGCCGACCGGCAGCACCGATGCCACCAACGCCGTGCTGGAGTACGTGCAGCAGCTGGCACCTGACCAGCAGTGGTACGCAAGCGCCGCGCGGCGTACGCGTTTCCCGACCATCAAGGACCGCTATTCCGCGCGCATGGGTTCAGCCCTGCCCAATCCGGACCTGAAGGCCGAGCATGCGACCCACTTCGAAGTGGGCCTGCGTGGCCGCTGGTGGGAGGGCGGCCAGCTGCAGGCGGCGCTGTTCCAGAGCCGCATCGATGACCTGATCCAGAACGCCGTGGTGGCCTCGCGCGAATGCGGCGGCAGCACCTGCAACCAGGCGCAGAACATCGGCAAGGCCCGCCACCAGGGCGTGGAACTGGGCCTGCGCCAGCGCATCGGCGACGACTGGGACGTGCAGACCAGCTACACCTGGCTGCGCCGCACCAACCTGGAAGACCGCAGCGTGGCCCTGCTCGACAGTCCGCGCCAACGGCTGTTCATGGCGGTGGGCTGGCAGCTGCTGCCGCAGTTGAAGCTGCAGGCCACGCTGGAAGCCGAACAGGGCCGCAGGGTCAGCTACGCCGATGCCGCACGCCCGGTACGCGAGCTGCCCGGCTATGGCATCACCGGCCTGAAGGCCAGCTGGAGCCCGCGCGACGCCTGGGATTTCGACCTCGGCGTGCGCAACATCGGTGACAAATGGTACGAACTGGCCGACGGCTACCCGATGCCGGGCCGCACCTGGTTCGCCAATGCCAACTGGAGGTTCTGAGCATGAGCGCCACACAGCCACCACGCATCGCGGCCATCGTGCATGACCACAGCGGCGAGCCCGATGCCCTGCTGGCCGCGTTCGCCGCACGCCAGCTGGCCGCCGGCCACCGCGTGCGCGGGCTGGTGCACCTGCCGCACGAACCCACCGCCAACGGCAACAAGCGCATGGCACTGATGGACGTGACCGATCCCGGTTCGCGTTATCCGATCAGCCAGGCGCTGGGCCCGGCCTCCTGTGGCTGCAACCTGGACCCGGGCGGCATCGCCGATGCCAGCGTGGTGCTGCGCCGCGCGTTGCAGGACCACGCCGCGCTGGCCATTGCCAACCGTTTCGGCACGCTGGAATCGGAAGGGGGCGGCATGGCCGATGAGCTGCTGGCGCTGATGCTGGCCGGCATCCCGTTGTTGACTGCGGTGAAGCTGCCCTACCTCGACGCGTGGCGCCAGTTCACCGGCGGCATGGCCGTCGAGCTGCCTGCCGATGACGCGGCGTTGCAGGCCTGGTGGGATGCCTGCCGCACCGCACCGGAGGCCGCCGCATGAGGCGGCGCGCCCTGCTGCAGGCATTCGCGCTGGCACCGTTGCTGGTTGCCAATGCCAAGCTGCTGGCGATGCCGGCGCAGCGCGTGCTGCGGCTGGGTGCGCCCAAGGCCACGCCCAAGCGCGTGTTCGCTGCCGGTCCGCCGGCTGCGGTACTGCTTGCCGCGGTGGCACCCGAACGCCTGCTCGGTTGGCCGATGAAGGTATCGCCCGAGGCACTGGCGCAGCTGCCGGCGTCGCTGCGCACGCTGCCGGTGGTCGGTCGCCTGGCCGAGCGCGGCAGCACGGTCAGCCTTGAACGCCTGCTGGCAATGCAGCCGGACCTGGTGCTGGATGCCGGTGACTTCGATGCCAATTACCGCGACTCTGCCGAGAGGGTCTGGAAGCAGACCGCGATTCCGTTCGAGCTGATTGCCGGCCGCCTGCCCGATCATCCGGCGCAGCTGCGCCACGTCGGCAGGCTGCTGGGCGTTGCCGCACGCGGCGAAGCGCTGGCCCAGGCGGCCGAGGCGCAGCTGGCACTGGTACGTGAGGTGCTGGCGACACGTCCCGCTGCGACACGGCCCACGGTGTATTACGGGCGTGGCAGCGACGGCCTGGAAAGTGGACTGTCCGGTTCGATCAACACCGAAGTCATCGAGTTCTGTGGCGGCCGCAACGTGGCCGCCAGCGCCGGTGCCGGCGGCCTCGCCCGCGTGTCGTTCGAGCAACTGCTGGCCTGGGATCCGGACGTGATCCTGACCCAGGATGCCGGGTTCGCTGCTCGTGCAACAGAGGACCCGCGCTGGCGCGCCTTGCGTGCCGTGCGAGAGCGTCGCCTGCACTGCGCGCCGGTATTGCCATTCGGATGGCTGGATGGTCCGCCCGGTGTCAACCGCCTGCCCGGCCTGCCGTGGCTGCTGTCCAGGCTGCATCCCGGTGCGGCGCCCGCGCTGGCACCCGCCGCACTCCACGCGCGCATCGGCGCGCTGCATCAGCTGCTGTGGGGCCAGCCACTGCCCGCCGCGCTGGCACGCAGCCTGGATGCGAACGTCTGAGCATGCGCACGCTTCCACGTTGGGCCTGGCATACCGGTGGCTGGAGCCTGTTGCTGGCAATGCTGTTGCTGGCGTTCTCGGTCGGTCAGTTCCCAGTGCGCCCGGCGGCGCTGCTGCATGCCATCGGCTGGCAGCTGTTCGGCATCGGCGAACCCAGCCCGCCTGCAGTGCAGGCCGCGCTCTGGCACATCCGCCTGCCACGCGTGCTCGCCGCCATGCTGATCGGCGCGGTACTGTCGGCAGCCGGCGCGGCCTACCAGGCCATGTTCCGCAATCCACTGGTGTCGCCGGACATCCTCGGCGTCTCCGCCGGCGCCGGTCTGGGTGCTTCGCTGGGCCTGTTCCTCGGTCTACCGATGCTGCTGGTGCAGGGCATTGCGTTTGCGGGCGGGTTGAGCGCAGTGGGCCTGGTCTGCCTGGTGGCAGCGCTGGTACGGCGGCACGATCCGGTCCTGGTGCTGGTGCTGGCCGGCGTCGCGGTGTCGGCGCTGCTCGGTGCCGGCATCTCCTTGCTGAAGCTGCTGGCCGATCCGTACACGCAGCTGCCGTCGATCACCTTCTGGCTGCTGGGTGGCTTGAACGCGGTGGTCATCGACGACCTCAAGGTCACCGCGCCATTGCTGCTGATCGGGCTGTTGCCGCTGGTGCTGCTACGCTGGCGGGTGAACCTGCTCGGCCTGGGTGATGAAGAGGCCAGCGCGCTGGGCGTGGCGGTCACCCCGCTGCGCTGGACGCTGATCGCCGCCGCTACGCTATGCACCGCCGCGGCGGTGTCACTGGCCGGCATCATCGGCTGGGTCGGGTTGGTGGTT
Source organism: Stenotrophomonas sp. SMYL86 (assembly GCF_036320025.1). NCBI lineage: Bacteria > Pseudomonadati > Pseudomonadota > Gammaproteobacteria > Lysobacterales > Lysobacteraceae > Stenotrophomonas > Stenotrophomonas sp. SMYL86. The sequence continues at coordinate 132,812 of NZ_JAWIRU010000001.1, read as the reverse complement.
CCGCATATCGCTCGGCTGCTGGTCGGCGCTGATTTCCGCCGCCTGCTGCCGGCCAGCCTGCTGCTCGGTGCCAGCTTCCTGCTCGCCGCCGATACACTGGCACGCACCCTGGCGCCGATCGAACTGCCACTCGGCATCCTCACCGCCTTCGTCGGCGTGCCGTGTTTCCTGCTGGTGCTGGCACGCAGCGAGCGTCGCCCATGAATGCGGCGGCCCCGCTTCTGGAAGCCCGTGGTCTGGTCATCGGCTATGCCGGCGTGGCACTGGGCGCGCAGTTTGCACTGTCGGTGCAGCCCGGCGAGGTGCTGTGCCTGCTTGGTCCGAACGGCTGTGGCAAGACCACCCTGTTCCGCACCCTGCTCGGCCTGCTGCCTGCCGTATGCGGCGAAGTGGACCTGCAGGGCACGCCGCTGCGCGCGCATGATCGCGCCGCCCGTGCCCGCCGCATGGCGTACGTACCGCAGGCCGCGCCACTGCCCTTCGCCTGGCGCGTGCGCGAGGTGGTGGCCATGGGCCGCGCCGCGCACCTGGGCCTGCTGTCCGCACCTGGCCGCGCCGACGAGGCCATCGCCGATGACTGCCTGTGCGAACTGGGCCTGCAGGCGCTGGCCGAACGCACCGTCACTACGCTCAGTGGTGGTGAGCGCCAGCTGGTGCTGATTGCGCGCGCACTGGCCCAGCAGGCGCAACTGCTGGTGATGGATGAGCCCACCGCGAGCCTCGACTTTGGCAACCAGCTGCGCATCCTCGACACCGTGCGCCGCCTGGCCGACCGTGGCATCGGCGTGCTGCTGTCCACCCATCAACCGCAGCACGCGCTGCAGGTGGCTGATCGCATCGCGTTGATGTCCGCTGGCAGCCTGCAGGTGCTCGGTCCTGCCCGCGAGGTCGCAACGCCCGAGCGCCTCGCCACCCTGTATGGCGTCGATGCCGCACGCGTCGCCGCCGCCCTGCCCGCTTCTGGAACGCCACTATGAGTACCCCCCTACCGACCCCGATCGACCACAGCGCACGCTACCGCCAACATCTGCAGGCCTGTGGTTTCCAAGCCAAGCCGGCCAGTGCCTGGGATACGCGTGCCGCACAGTCCAGCTGGAAGCGGCGCCACGATGACTACAGCGAGGCATTCCTCGACCGGCTTGATCTCAGTGGCGTGGCCACGGTGCTGGATGTCGGCTGTGGCCCCGGCCTGCTGAGCCTGCCGGTTGCCGCACAGGTGGGCCATGTGCACGCGCTCGACTACAGCACCGGCATGCTCGACGGACTGCGCGCCGCGATCACCCGCGACGGCATCGGCAACATCACACCGTGGGCACTGTCGTGGACCGATGACTGGCGCGACGTGCCGCGTTGCGATCTTGCGATTGCCTCGCGCTCGTTGATGGTGCCGGATCTGGAGGCCGCGCTGCGCAGGCTGGATGCGCACGCCCGCCAGCGCGCCTGCATCACCTTCGCTACTGGCCCCCGGGCCGGCGTACCGGAGCTGGCCGAGTTGCTTGGCCGTGACTGGGTGCCGATGCCCGACCATCGCTACCCGATCAACATGCTGCTGGACATGGGGCGCGAGCCGCAGGTCGACTACCTGCCCGAATCAGTGCGTGATGTCGCACAGGATGCCGATGGCCTGGTGCGCCAGGCAGTGGAACTGTTCGGTGCGCTGGATGCGGATGAGGAAGCACGCGTGCACGCATGGCATGCCCGCTCACCCCAGCATCGATTCGGCATGGCGCCAACGCGACGCTGGGCGTTCATCCAGTGGGCGACGAACGGTTAAACCGGTAGAGCCGGCCGCTGGCCGGCTGCCCCGGATTCCATGGTTGCCGGCCAGCGGCCGGCACTACCATCAGATGTAGCCATTCATCGCCTGAGCGTCGCTGAACCCCTGAACCGGTAGAGCCGGCCGCTGACCGGCTGCTCCGGATTCCATGGTTGCCGGCCAGCGGCCGGCACTACCATCAGCTGTAGTCAACCCTCGCCTGTGCGTCGCTGAACCCCTGAACCGGTAGAGCCGGCCGCAGGCCGGCTGCCCCAGATTCCGTGGTTGCCGGCCAGCGGCCGGCACTACCATCAGATGCAACCATTCATCGCCTGAGCGTCGCGGAACTCCTGAACCGGTAGGGCCGGCCGCTGGCCGGCTGCTCCGGATTCCATGGTTGCTGGCCAGCGGCCGGCACTACCATCAGAAGTAGCCATTCATCGCCAGTGCGTCCATCGCGGGTCAATCGCCGACGATGCGACCATCCACCACGCGTGCTACCTGCTGGCCGAACATGGCCACATCCTGCGGGTCGTGGCTGATCAACAGCAACGGAATACCAGTCTTGTCCAGCACGGTCTCAAGCTCCTGGCGCAGGTGCTGGCGCAGATCATGGTCCAGCGCGGAGAACGGCTCATCCAGCAGCAGCGCCTGCGGCTGCGTCACCAGGGCGCGTGCCAGTGCAGTGCGCTGGCGCTGGCCACCGGAGACCTGCGACGGTAGAAGATCACCGACCGTGTCGATGCGGAATGCGTGCAGCCACTGCTCCACCGCATCGAAGCGCTGGCCAGCCCGCGGATTCAACCAGCCCTTCTGCAGACCGAACGCCACGTTCTGGCGCACGCTCAGGTGCGGGAACAGCGCGTAATCCTGGAACACGTAGCCCAGCCGGCGGCGCTGCGGCGGCAGGTCCACGCCGGCCGCCGCGTCAAACAAGGTCTGCCCCTGCAGGCGCACGTGGCCCTGGCCCGGCCGCAGCAGCCCGGCCACCGCCTTCAGGGTCAGGCTCTTGCCGGCGCCCGAGGGGCCGAACAGCACTACCTGCCGCTGCGTGCACTGCAAAGCTACGTCCAGCATGAAATCCTGGCTGGCCGCCTGCAGTCGGCGCTGCACCTGCAGGTCAAGCCACATCACGCAGCTCCCGGCGACGCCCGCCCACCAGCCGTGCGGCCAGCAGCAGGATCACGATGCACACCACCGAGGTCAGGATCACCAGCGCATTGGCCTTACCGTCCTGACCGGCCTGCACCGCTTCGTAGATGGCGATCGACAACGTCTGCGTGCGGCCCGGAATGCTGCCGGCCACCATCAGGGTGGCGCCAAACTCGCCCATCGCGCGCGCGAAGGCCAGCAGCAGGCCGGCGAGGATGCCGCGCCAGGCCAGCGGCAGCGTGATGCGGAAGAACACCGCCGCTTCGGACACACCGAGCGTACGTGCGGCCTGTTCCAGCTGTCCGTCCACTTCCTCGAACGCCGCGCGTGCCGGCTTGAACACCAGCGGCAGCGAGGCCACTGCGGCGGCGATCACTGCAGCCTGCCAGGTAAACACCAGGTTGATGCCAAACCACGACTGCAGCCACGCGCCGATCGGTCCGTTACGGCCGATCAGCACCAGCAGGTAATAGCCCAGCACTGTTGGCGGCAACACCATCGGCAGGGTCAGCAGCGAATCCAGCAGCTCGCGGCCGGGAAATCGCCGCCGCGCCAACAGCGCGCCCAGTGCCACGCCCAGCACCAGATTGATCGCGGTGGCCCAACCGGCCACCTTCAGCGACAACCCCAGCGCGCTCCAGTCGAGATCCATGCCTCAGGGCTTGCCGAACCCGTGCCTGGCCAGGATCGCCTGGCCCTGTGCCGAACGCACGAAGGCGGTGAAGCGCTTGGCTTCAGCCGGTTGCGTACTGGCCTTGGTCACCGCCAGCGGATAGGCAATGCGCCCCGCCACAGGCACCGCGAAAGCGCGGCGCACGCGGTCGGGCATCGCCTGCGCATCGGTGGCATAGACGAAGCCGGCATCCACTTCACCACGCGCCACGTAGTCCAGCGACTGGCGCACGTTCTGGGTGGTGATGACCCTGCCCTGCACCGACGGCCACAGGCCCGCCGCTTCCAGCGCGCCCTTGGCGTAGCGACCGACCGGCACGCTGTCCGGGTTGCCCAGTGCGATGCGCTGCACGCCGGCACCGGTCAGGTCCTTCAAGCTACGCGGCGCGACCTTGGCCTGCGGCGGCACCACCACCCACAGCGCGTTCACCGCGAATACCTCGCGGGTGCCCGCCGCCAGCAGGTCCTGCTGCTGGGCCTGGTCCATCGTGGTTTCATCGGCCGAGGCGAACACGTCCACCGGCGCGCCACGACTGATCTGCTGCAGCAGCACGCCTGAGGCGGCGAAGTTGAAATCGACCTTGGTTCCCGGGTGCGCCTTCTCATAGGCGGCGCCGAGTTCGCGGAAGCTCTCGGTCAGGCTCGATGCCGCCGACACCGTCAGCTCGGCCGCCCAGGCTGGCAGCGTGGCCAGCAGTCCCAGCAACAACAGTCCAGCGCGTTTCATCGTCGGCTCCCGGCCAGGTTCAGTTCGGATCGGATTCGTCAGCCACCGCCAGCGCCGCCAGGCGCTCGGGCTGCAGCAGCAGGATCTCGCGCTGCTTCACCGCGATGATCCCATCATCGCTCAGGCGGCGCAGCACGCGGCTGGCGGTTTCCGGCGCCATCCGCAGGTAGTTGGCGATCTCGGTACGCGCCATGGTCAGGTTGAAGCGCGTGGCGGAAAAACCGCGCCGCGCGTAACGCTCGGACATGTCCAGCAGGAACGCCGCCATGCGCTCTTCGGTACGGTGATTCGCGGCCAGCGTGGCGACCTTGCCGATCTCCGCACTGAGCAGGCTGAACAGCTTGGCCTGCAGCCCCGGCATGCGTGTGGCCAGCAGGCTCAGCTTGGGGAACGAGATGCGGCACAGGTGCACGGTGTCCAGCGCCACCGCATTGCAGGGGAAGCGCGAACCGTGGATCGCATTGAGGCCGATCACTTCGCCCGGCAGGCTGAAGCCCAGCACCTGCTCGTTGCCCTGGCTGTCATCGACGAAGGTCTTGACCATACCGGCGCGCACCGCAGCAATCGAATCGAACGATTCGCCAGCGCGGAAGATGTAGTCACCCGCATGGAACGGGCCAACGTGGTCGACCAGGACGTGCAGATCGCCCAGCGCGGTCTTGTCATAACCCTGCGACATGCAGGCATCGGAAAATGCACAGGTACTGCAGAAGTGCAGCGCGTCGCCATCATCGGCGGCGGCGGGGTTCGGCGTGGCCCGGCCGAGGCGACCCTGGGAAGGCGGAGTTGAAGACATCGGGGCAGGACTCAAGCGATGGCGGCCGCCGGCCGGAAGCATGCGGCCATCATACGCCACAGCAACCGCCCTTCTTCGGCCAGCCGCAGCACACGTGCATCCCACTGCGCCCAGCCGCGCGCCAGCAACGGCGACAGCGCCGGCAGCTGTTCGGCGAAGCATTCCTCGAATGGTTCATCATTACGCCACTCGAAGGCGGCCGCATCGAGGGCATGGTCGCAGGCGATGCTCTGTGCCACCTCGGCCGCCATCCGCTCGTCCTCGGACAGGATCAAGCCCGCGGCCACACCCATGTGACCGGACTGCAATCGCTCCCGCCATTCGCCCAACTCATCCTCCAGGCGGTAGAACACCTCGCCGATCTGGCTGCAGGCGGACAGGCCAAGCCCGATGAAATCGCTGCGGTCGCGGCGTGGCACGCCGGCCAGGTCACAATGGCGCTGGCCGTCACCGGGCCCATGCGGGTTCGGCAGGTCGCCGCGTTGATAGTGATCGCCACCGATCGGCTCGTAGCCGGCATCGCGCAGCAGGCGCCAGGCCTGTAGCCAATGCGCTGCCGACGGACGCTGCGGCAGCGCGCACGGTGCCGGCAGCAGGATGCGCTCGGGTGCTTCGGCCAGCACTTCGTGCAGGCGCTCGATGAAACCCACATCCTCAGACCCAGGTACCCGAAGCTGGTAGTAGCGCGCGGTGAAGCCGACCTGCCGCGCCTGTGCCAGCAGGGTCGGCCCCGGCGCATCGGCACGGTCGATCACGTTCAGGCGGGTGCAACCCACCGCGCGCAGCTGCGCCGGTGACAGCGCGCTGCCGGCGTCCAGCCGCACCTCCACCTGCGGGCGCGCCACCGTGCGCAGGTGCTGCGGCACCGCATCCAGCAGCTGGCCCAGCTGGGGTGGTGGCAAGGTCTCGGCCAAGCCCAGCTGCAACACCATCGCCACGACTTCGCGGTCCTCGGCCAGGGCATCGGCCTGCAGCTGCAGGGCCAGCAGCAAGGTGTCCAGATACGCCTGCGGCGGCACATCGCGACCACCCCGACCGGCCTGAAAGCCGAGCGTCAACCCACGCGGAATCAGGTGCTCGTTGCTGGCGCGCACGGCGGCGCGCCAGCCGCTTTCGCCAAAGCCGGTGCTGAACTGGTCAGCCGGCGGAAACAGCACGTGCCGGGGCTGCCGCAGCAATGCCGCCTGCAGCGCAGTGTCCTCACTCTCATCGACGTGGAAGCTCATGGCACACATCTTCGGGTGTTCCTCTTCGCGTGGCCCTGATTGAAATCAAGCGTGGCGCATCGGTCGGTTCATGCCGGCCAGCGGCCGGCACTACCCTTTCGCCCGCTACCCGGTAGTGCCGGCCGCTGGCCAGCAACCCCCTTCACCTGCCGCGCACCCGCTCGGCGGCGGCCGCATCGATGGCTTCGGGCAGGTCGGTCTCGCGGTCGATCTGCGGGAAGTGACGGCGTTCCATGCGACGGATCGCAAAGTGCATCCACGCCAGTGCAGCCGCCACCAGCACGAACAGCAGCATGAAGCAGCTGCTCCAGATGCCCACCGCATCGTTCAATGCCCCGAACACGATCGGCAGGATGAAGCCACCCAGGCCGCCGATCATGCCGACCACACCGCCCACCGCACCCACGTGCTGCGGGTAGTACACCGGAATGTGCTTGTAGACCGCGGCCTTGCCCAGTGACATGAAGAAGCCCAGCACGAACACCAGCACGGTGAACATCACCACACCGATGGCCAGATGGAAGTGGATTGGGCCATGGATGCCCTTCACCACGTACTCGGTGTCCGGGTAGGCCAGCAGGAAGGTGCAGATGGCCGACACGCCGAAGGTCCAGTACATCACCCGGCGCGCCCCCATCCGGTCCGACATCCAGCCCCCGACCACGCGGAACAGACTGGCCGGGATCGAGTAGCACGCCGCCAGCATGCCGGCGTGGCCCACGTCCATGCCGTAGGCGCCCACCAGGTAGTGCGGCAGCCACAGCGCCAACGCCACGAAACCGCCGAACACGAAGAAGTAGTACAGCGAGAACCGCCACACCTGCAGGTTTTTCAGCGGCGCCATCTGCTCGGCGAACGGCACCGGCTTCACGCCCTCGCGGCGACGCTGCTCCAGCGAGGGGTCTTCCTTGCTGAGGAGGAAGAACAACACCGCCGTGACGGCCAGCGCGACCGCCCAGACCTTGGCGACCATGGTCCAGCCGGCGGCCACCATCACCAGCGGCGCCAGCAGCTTGGTCACCGCCGAGCCGATGTTGCCGGCACCGAAGATGCCCAGCGCAGTGCCCTGCTTGCTGGCCGGGAACCACTTCGATACGTAGGCCACGCCCACCGAGAAGTTGCCGCCGGCGATGCCCACGCACAGCGCGGCGATCAGGAACTGGGTGTAGGTCTGCGCGTAGGTCAGCATCCAGGTGGCCACGGCGCCACACAGCATCACCAGCACCATCACCTTGCGGCCACCGAACTGGTCGGACCAGATGCCAAGGAACACGCGGCTGACCGAGCCGGTCAGTACCGGCGTGGCGATCAACAGCCCGAACTGGGTGTCGCTCAATCCGAGCTGTTCGCTGATCTGGATGCCGATGATCGAGAAGATCATCCACACCGCAAAGCACACAGTGAAGGCGAACGTGCTCAGCCACAGCGCACGCTGCTGCTGCCCGGCACTGGCGGGGGCAAGGGCCTGGTTCATGGGGTCTCCTCGTTCAATGGGGGTCAGCCGATATCCGCGTCGGCTTCGATCTCGTCCAGCCCGCGCACCGGGTAGCGTTCCTGCAGCTGCAGCAGGTAGGCCTGCACCTCGCGCTGGCGTACCTGCAGTTCCAGGTAATCACGCAGCTGCGGCAGCACCGCCGCGAACGGCTGTGGCTGCCCTTCCTCGCGGGCATCGACGCAGACCACGTGGTAGCCCCAGCGCGATTCCACCGGGAAACCGGCCAGGCCCTCGCGCAGGCGGAACACCTGGCGGTCGAACTCCGGCGTGGTCTGCCCACGCTGCAACCAGCCCAGGTCGCCGCCCTCGCTGCTGGACGGGCAGCGCGAATGGCGCAGGGCGAAATCGGCGAACAGGTGCGGCGACTCCTTCAGCAGTCCGACCAGCCGCTCGCCTTCGGTGCGTGCGGCGAAGCGCCCGGCCACGTCGTCGGCCGGCGCAGCCAGCAGGATATGGCGCAGGCGCACGCGATCGGGCGAGCGGAAGCGCTCCGGGTTCTGCTCGAAGTAGCGGCGGCAGTCCTCATCGGTCGGCACACGGTCTTCGATCGCGTCTTCCAACAGTTGCTGGATCAGCACTTCCTCGTCGCTGACCCGGTTGCCCTCCGGTGCCTGCAGCCCCAGCCGCTGCGCTTCCAGCCGCAGCAGCTCGCGCACCACCAGTGCACGTGCCGCTTCGGCGCGTGACTGTTCCGGGCGCATCGCCCGGTGGTGCTGCATCTCGCGGGCGATGTCGGCCTCGCTGATCGCGGTCTCGTCCACGAACAGCCGGCACGGTGCCGGCTGCCCGAGCGAGCGCGGCCCCTGCTCTGCCGCGTCGTGGTGATGCGAATGCGCCTCGGCAGGCACCGGTGCGGCGGAGTCGATCACAGTGATCGGCAGGAATTTCGGCAGGCTGCCCATGGTTTACTCCCGCGGACCGTAGCGCAACGTGGCCTGGCGGCGGCGCACCACCTGGTACGGCCGCCACAGGTAGCTGATCGGGATGCTCCACACGTGCACCAGGCGGGTGAACGGCGCGATCAGGAACAGGGTCAGGCCCAGGAAGATGTGCATCTTGTAGACCCAGCTGACGCCCTCGATGTAGTCGGCGGCACCGGCGCGGAAGGTCACGATGTGCTGCGCCCATTCGGCCAGCTGCACCATCACCCCACCGTCCAGGTGGCCGGACGAGATGCGGATGCTGTACAGGCCCAGGCACAGCTGGGCGAACAGCAGCACCAGCACCAGTGTGTCACCGAAGCTGCCGGTGGCCCGTACCCGCGCGTTGAACAGGCGGCGTACCAGCAGGATGCTGATGCCGATGAAGCACAGCGCGCCGAACACACCACCGACCACCATCGCCAGCATCTGCTTCTGCGACGAGGTGATGAAGTGCTCGTACACCGCGTGCGGGGTCAGCAGGCCGACCAGGTGGCCGCCGAGGATGGCCAGGATGCCGATGTGGAAGCAGTTGCTGCCGATCCGCATGCCCTTGTCCGACAGCATCTGGCTGGAGCCGGTGCGCCAGGTATACATGGCCTTGTCATAGCGGGCCCAGCTGCCGATCAGCAGCACCGCCACGGCGATGTACGGGTAGTACTGGAAGGCGAATTGATGCAGGGAGTAACTCATGGCTGGACCTCTCGATGCGAAGGACGGGCCGGCGAACGCACGGGGGGCTTGCAGTCTTCGGCGGGGGCTTCGGCGCCGAAGCGCACCGCCTCCTCCTCCCACAAGCGGTCCATGGCCTCGGCGGTATCGTCGCGGACTTCTTCGCTGGCACGCTGGCGCAGCGCCTGCAGATCGGCCTTGCCGTCACCGGCTTCGACCAGGATCTCGAACAGCACCCGGTGCGGCAGCTCACGCTCGGCGGCACGCGCCGCCAGCATCCCGGCGATATGGCCGATGTGGTGCAGCCACTCGCGGGCCTCGCTGCCGGGGCGATGGGCCAGGAACTCCAGCAGCAGCGGCAGGTAGTCCGGCAGCTCGCGTGCATCCAGTTCGAAGCCGTTGCGGCGGTAGGTCTCGACCAGATCGACCATCGCCTGGCCGCGGTCGCGCGACTCGCCATGGATGTGTTCGAACAGCAGCAGGCTCATCGAGCGACCTCGGTCGAAACTGGCCAGCCACGCCGCCTGCGCATCCAGCGCATCGGTGTCCAGCAGCTGCTGCACGAAGCTGCGCAGCTGCTGGCGGCGGGCGGTGTTCAGCGCCGGGTCGTCGCAGGCGGCGAGCAGTTCCTCGCCGTGCTGCCACAGTTCTTCGCGGGGGTAATCCAGCAGCACCCCAATCAGCTTGAGCACGCTCATCACACCACCTCCTTGCGGCGATGGTTCGGACCCTTGTCCACCACGAAGGTGGTGCTCTTGCGCTGGCCGAACAGGTCGGCCGGGCTGTCACCGTTGCAGCCGTTGCCGAAGGTGAAGCCGCAGCCGCCGCGCTCGCCGAAGGCATCGTTGGCGTATTCGCGGTGGCCGGTCGGAATCACGAAACGGTCCTCGTAGTTGGCAATGGCCAGGTAGCGGTACATCTCTTCCACCTGGGCGATGCTCAGCCCGGTCTGTTCCAGCACCGCGGTGTCTTCCACGCCATCCACGTTCTTGGCCCGGCGCCAGGCACGCATCGCCATCAGACGCTCCAGTGCGCGTACCACCGGCGCTTCGTCACCCGCCGTCAGCAGGTTGGCCAGGTAGCGCATCGGAATACGCAGCGAGGCCACGTCCGGCAGCTCACCGCTCATGCCCACGCGACCACGTTCGGCGGCCGACTGGATCGGAGACAGCGGTGGCACATACCAGACCATCGGCAGCGTGCGGTATTCCGGGTGCAGCGGCAGCGCCAGCTTCCAGTCGATCGCCAGCTTGTACACCGGCGACTGCTTGGCCGCATCCAGCCAGCTGTCCGGGATGCCCTCGGCGCGCGCGGCGGCGATCACCGCCGGGTCATTCGGGTCCAGGAAGATATCCAGGTGGGCCTGGTACAGGTCCTTCTCGGCGGCCACCGAGGCGGCCTCAGCGATCCGGTCGGCGTCGTACAGCATCACGCCCAGGTAGCGGATGCGGCCCACGCAGGTTTCCGAACACACGGTTGGCTCACCCATCTCGATGCGCGGGTAGCAGAAGATGCACTTCTCCGACTTGCCGCTCTTCCAGTTGTAGTAGATCTTCTTGTACGGGCACGCCGACACGCACATGCGCCAGCCGCGGCACTTGTCCTGGTCGATCAGCACGATGCCGTCTTCCTCGCGCTTGTAGATCGCACCCGACGGGCAGGCCGATACGCACGCAGGGTTCAGGCAGTGCTCGCACAGGCGCGGCAGGTACATCATGAAGGTCTTCTCGAAGGCGCCGTAGATCTCCTTCTGCACCTGGTCGAAGTTGTAGTCGCGCGAGCGCTTGCTGAACTCAGAACCGAGGATCTCCTCCCAGTTCGGGCCCCACTCGATCTTCTGCATGCGCTCGCCACTGATCAGCGAACGCGGCCGCGCGGTGGGCTGGTGCTGGCTGTCCTTGGCGGTGTGCAGGTTCTGGTAGTCGAAATCGAACGGCTCGTAGTAGTCGTCGATCTGCGGCAGATCCGGATTGGCGAAGATCTTGGCCAGCATGCGCCAGCGGCCACCGGCGCGTGGCACCAGCTTGCCGGCGCGGGTACGCACCCAGCCGCCGTTCCACTTGTCCTGGTTTTCCCATTCCTTCGGGTAACCGATGCCCGGCTTGGTTTCCACGTTGTTGAACCAGGCATACTCGACGCCCTCGCGCGAGGTCCAGACGTTCTTGCAGGTGATCGAGCAGGTATGGCAGCCGATGCACTTGTCCAGGTTCAGCACCATCGCGATCTGTGCACGGACCTTCATCACACCACCTCCTTGCTGGCCGATGCCGAAGCACCAGCGGGCTGCTCATCGTCCAACCAATCGATCTTGTCCATCTTGCGCACGATCACGAACTCGTCGCGGTTGGTGCCGCAGGTGCCGTAGTAGTTGAAACCGTAGGCCAGCTGCGCGTAGCCGCCGATCATGTGGGTGGGCTTGAGCACAATGCGGGTCACCGAGTTGTGGATGCCGCCGCGGGTCCCGGAAATCTCCGAGCCCGGCACGTTGATGATGCGTTCCTGGGCGTGGTACATCATCGCCATGCCCGGCATCACGCGCTGGCTGACCACCGCACGCGCGGCGATCGCACCGTTGACGTTGAACAGCTCGATCCAGTCGTTGTCGACGATGCCGGCGCTGCGTGCGTCGTCCTCGCTGATCCACACGATCGGGCCACCCCGCGACAGCGTCTGCATGATCAGGTTGTCGCTGTAGGTGCTGTGGATGCCCCACTTCTGGTGTGGCGTGATCCAGTTCAGCACAATCTCCTTGTTACCGTTCGGGCGCTGGTTCAGCAGCGGCTCCACCGTGCGCGTGTTGACCGGCGGCCGGTAGCCCATGAAGGCCTCGCCGAAGTCGATCATCCACTCGTGGTCCTGGTAGAACTGCTGGCGACCGGTCACCGTGCGCCACGGAATCAGCTCGTGCACGTTGGTATAGCCGGCGTTGTAGCTGACGTTGTCGTCCTCCAGGCCCGACCAGATCGGCGAAGAGATGATCTTGCGCGGCTGTGCCTGGATGTCACGGAAGCGGATCGCCTCGTGCTCCTTGCCCACCGCCAGGTGGGTGTGCTCGCGGCCGGTGAACGTGCCCAGCGATTCCCACGCCTTCACTGCGACGTGGCCGTTGGTCTCCGGCGCCAGGTGCAGGATCACCTCGGCCGCGTCGATCGCGGTCGAAATGGCCGGACGGCCCTGGCTCACGCCCTCGTCGTGCACGGTGTGGTTGAGCTTGCCGAGGAATTCGACTTCGTGCTTCGTGTCCCAGCTCATGCCCTTGCCGCCGTTGCCCAGCTTGTCCAGCAGCGGGCCCAGCGAGGTGAACTTGCGGTACAGATTGGGGTAGTCGCGCTCCACCACCGTCATCGACGGCATGGTCTGGCCCGGGATGGCCTCGCACTCGCCCTTCTTCCAATCAGCCACGCCGAACGGCATGCCCAGCTCGTTGGGGGTGTCATGCAGGGTCGGCACCAGCACCAGGTCCTTCTCCACGCCCAGCACACCGGGCGCCATCTCACTTACGGTGCGGGCAACTTCCTTGAAGATCTCCCAGTCGCTGCGCGATTCCCAGGCCGGGTCCACCGCCTTCGACAGCGGGTGGATGAACGGGTGCATGTCCGACGTGTTGAGATCGTCCTTCTCGTACCAGGTGGCCGTGGGCAGCACGATGTCCGAGTACAGCGCGGTGGTGCACATGCGGAAGTCCAGCGTCACCAGCAGGTCGAGCTTTCCTTCCGGCGCTTCGTCACGCCACGTCACCTCCTCCGGCTTGACCGCGCCCATCTCGCCCAGGTCCTTGCCCTGCAGGCCATGGCGCGTCCCCAGCAGGTGCCGCAGCATGTATTCGTGGCCCTTGCCCGAGGAACCGAGCAGGTTCGAGCGCCAGATGAACATCATCCGCGGATGGTTCTGCTGTGCATCCGGATCGGCGAAGGCGAAGTCCAGCGAGCCGTCCTTGAACTTGCCCAGCGCGTAGTCGGCCGGGGCAACACCCGCCGCTTCGGCCTCGCGTACCAGCTGCAGCGGGTTGCGGTCCAGCTGCGGCGCACACGGCAGCCAGCCCATGCGCACCGCGCGCAGGTTGAGGTCGGCCAGGCTGCCGCTGTACTTGCTCGCATCCGCCAGCGGCGACAGCAGCTCGTCCACCTGCAGCTTCTCGTAGCGCCACTGCCCGGTGTTGAAGTAGAAGAACGAGGTGCCGTTCATGTGACGCGGCGGCCGGCTCCAGTCCAGGCCGAAGGCCAACGGCTGCCAGCCGGTCTGTGGGCGCAGCTTTTCCTGGCCCACGTAATGCGCCCAGCCGCCACCGGTCTGGCCCACGCAACCGCACATGATCAGCATGTTGATCAGGCCGCGGTAGTTCATATCGTTGTGGAACCAATGGTTCATGCCGGCGCCGACGATGATCATCGAACGGCCATGGGTCTTGTCGGCGGTACGGGCGAACTCGCGGGCGATCTCGATCACTTCCGCACGCGACACGCCGGTGATGCGTTCCTGCCAGGCCGGGGTGCCCGGCACCATGTCGTCGAAGCTCGATGCCACGTTGCCGCCGCCAAAGCCACGGTCCACGCCATACTGGGCCAGCAGCAGGTCGTAGACCGTGGCCACCAGTGTCTCGCCACCCTCGGCCAGGGCCAGTCGACGCACCGGGATGTTGCGCTCAAGCACGTCGTCGGCCGGCGCAGCGGTCCAGCCCTCCGACTCGATGCCACCGAAGTACGGGAAGCTGACCGCCTCGATGCCCTCATGGGCGTCGGCCAGGCTCAGCCGCAGGCGCGTATCGGCGCCATTGCTTTCCTTCTCCTCGATGTTCCACTTGCCCTTCTCGCCCCAGCGGAAACCGATGGAGCCATTGGGCACCACGATCTGGCCGCTGGTCTCGTCCAAAGCCAGCGTCTTCCAGTCCGGATTATTGGCTTCACCCAGCCCGCCCAGTTCACTGGCACGCAGGAAACGGCCCGGCACCAGGCGACCGTCGTCGCGGCGCTCCAGGCGCACCAGCATCGGCATGTCCGAGTACTGGCGGCAATAGTCCTGGAAGTACTGCGAGGGCGAATCGACGTGGAACTCGCGCAGGATCACATGGCCGAAGGCGAACGCCAGCGCCGCATCGGTGCCCTGCTTGGGGTGCAGCCAGTGGTCGGTCAGCTTGGCCAGCTCGGAATAGTCCGGGCAGATCGCCACCGTCTTGGTGCCGTTGTAGCGCGCCTCGGTGAAGAAATGCGCATCGGGCGTGCGCGTCTGCGGCACGTTCGAGCCCCAGGCGATGATGTAGCGGCTGTTGTACCAGTCGGCCGATTCCGGCACGTCGGTCTGCTCGCCCCAGATCTGCGGCGAGGCCGGCGGCAGGTCGCAGTACCAGTCATAGAAGGACAGGCAGGCGCCGCCCAGCAGCGACAGGTAGCGCGCGCCGGCGGCGTAGGACACCATCGACATCGCCGGAATCGGCGAGAAGCCGACCACGCGGTCCGGGCCGTACTGCTTCACCGTGTACAGGTTGGAGGCGGCGATGATCTCGTTGGCCTCTTCCCACTGCAGGCGCACGAAGCCGCCCATGCCGCGGCGGGTCTTGTACGAACGCGCCTTCTCCTTGTCCTCCACGATGCTGGCCCAGGCATCGACCGGGCCCTTGCTCTTGCGCGCCTCGCGCCACAGGCGCAGCAGCGTGCCGCGGATCAGCGGGTACTTCAGCCGGTTGGCGCTGTACAGGTACCAGGAATAGCTGGCGCCACGCGGGCAGCCACGCGGTTCATGGTTGGGCAGGTCCGGGCGCGTTCGTGGGTAGTCGGTCTGCTGGGTTTCCCACGTGACCAGGCCGTTCTTGACGTAGATCTTCCAGCTGCACGAACCCGTGCAGTTAACGCCGTGGGTGGAACGCACGATCTTGTCGTACTGCCAGCGGGCGCGGTAACTGTTTTCCCAGTCGCGGCCCTCGCTCTTGGCGAATCCGTGGCCATCGGCAAAGGTCTGGGGGTCACGCTTGAAGAACTGCAAGCGATCGAGGAAATAACTCATCGGGGGTCTCCCTTTGCGGACATCGGCATCGTGGCTGTGTGTGTCATCTGGCTGCGGTGCGTTTTCATGTCGTCAGCAGGGTGTCTCGGCACCGCGCCGGTAGTACCACCACCAGGTCACGGCCAGGCAGGTGACGTAGAAAACAACGAATCCGTACAGCGCCATGTCGGGGCTGCCGGTCAAGGTGATGGACGAGCCGTAGCTCTTGGGAATGAAGAAACCGCCATAGGCACCGATCGCACCGGAGAAACCGACCACCGCGGCCGACTCGATGCTGGCCTGGTGTGCGGCCGAGGCCTTGCCTTCGGCGTTGTCCTTGGCCGACCAGCGCTCATGCAGGGTGCGGAAGATCACCGGGATCATGCGGAAGGTGGTGCCGTTGCCGATGCCACTGAGCACGAACAGCGCCATGAAGCTGAGCAGGAAGCCATGGAAGTTGCCGCCCTGGCCGTCGCTGGGCAGGAAGTGCAGCACGCCGAACACCGCCGCGATCATCAGCGCGAACACCCAGAAGGTCAGGCGTGCGCCACCCCAGCGGTCGGCCATGCTGCCACCCACCGAGCGCATCAGTGCGCCCAGCAGCGGGCCGATGAAGGCGTAGGCCAGCGGGTTCACGTCCGGGAACTGGCTCTTCACCAGCATCGGGAAGCCGGCCGAGAAACCGATGTAGGAACCGAAGGTGCCGATGTACAACCAGCACATCAGCCAGTTGTGCTTGCGGCGGAAGATCACCGCCTGCTCGGAGAACGACGAACGCGCACTGGTCAGGTCGTTCATGCCGAACCAGGCCGCGATGGCGCACAGCGCGATGGCCGGCACCCAGATGAAGCCTGCGTTCTGCAGGAACAGTGGTGCCCCACCCTCCACCGCGGGCTGCGGTGCACCACCCAGCGCACCGAACACGCCCACGGTGATGACCAGCGGAATCACCGCCTGCGCCACCGACACGCCCACGTTGCCGAGGCCGGCGTTCAGGCCCAGCGCAAGGCCCTGCTTCTGCTTGGGGTAGAAGAAGGAGATGTTGGACATCGACGAGGAGAAGTTCGCGCCACCGAACCCACACAGGATTGCGATGGCCACGAACACCCCGTACGGCGTGGCCGCGTTCTGTACCGCAAAGCCGAGCCAGAGCGTCGGCGCCAGCAGCGAGGCCGTGGACAGCGCAGTCCAGCGGCGGCCGCCGAAGATTGGGATCACGAACGAATAGAAGATACGCAGCGTGGCGCCGGACAGGCTGGGCAGCGCCACCAGCCAGAACAGCTGGTCGGTGCTGAAGTTGAAGCCGATCTTCGGCAGGCTGATCGACACCGCCGAGAACAGTACCCAGACCGAGAAGGCGAGCAGCAGCGAGGGGATCGAGATGATCAGGTTGCGGGTGGCGACCCGCTTGCCGGTGCGCTCCCAATAGCCGGGGTCCTCTGGCGTCCAGTCGCTGATGACGCGACCGGGACTGGCAGTGCTGCGGACAACAGGATCGCTACCGACGGTCATACATGGCTCCAAGGCTGTGGAATGACGTGGGTACTGCGTTTCAAGTTGTAACCCGTCGTCATGCAGCCATTAGGCCGTGCAGCACGGACGACGGGGTTGATCTGGATCAATCAGGGGCCGGTTTCCACCCTGCCCCTGACAAATGTCAAACCGATGAAGCGGTGCTGCGGCGGGTCACCCCGCGCTGGCGCACGCTGTCGCGCACGTCCACATCGAACTGCAGCTGAAGCTGGCTGCCGTCTTCCAGGGCAATGTCGAATGGCAGGCCATCCCGGCACGGCAGCCGTCCCGCCAAGGCCTCGACTGCCGGGCGCGGCAGTATCAGGCGGCAGAAGGTGCCACCATCGAGCAGCACCGGTTGATCACCGCCATGCAGCGACACCGCCATGCCCCAACCCTCGATGCCGCCAAAGCGGGTCATGTTCTCGACCGATTCACCGGCCAGCAGGCGCGCCAGTTCGGCCTCGTCCAGGCGAAGCCGTACTGATTGATCCTGCAACTGCACTTTCATGACGCAACATCCTCCCATTGTTCGGGGGTATTGCAGTTGACCAGCCCGGCCTCGTCAACCGGCGCCAGCGCGATCGTGTTCACGCCAAGACGACGCTGCAGCGCCTGCAGCGAGCGCGGACCGTGCGGATCGTCCAGCATCGATCCCAGCGCGCTACGACAAGCATCGTCTATCTCCAGCAGCATGGGCAGGGGGTGACCGGAAAAGATCGTGCACGGACCGCGATGGCCGTCACGCAATTGCTGCAGCAATCGTGGCGGCAGCAGTGGTATGTCCACCGGCACCACCCAGGCCGGTCCATCGGGCATGCACATCGCCACGCTGTAGAGCCCGCCAAGCGGGCCGCAGCGCGCGACCTGATCGGGGATGCCGCCGAAGGCCGGATAGTCGCCGCTCACCCACACCCGTTCTGCGCCGGCCTGCAGCAGCAGGCCACGCATGTGTTCCAGCAGGGTGCGCCCCTGCCACGGCAGCAACGCCTTGTCTCGCCCCATCCGGCTGGACAGGCCGCCGGCCAGCACGATGCCGTTGATGCTCATCGCAGTAGTGCCACGCCATGCGTGGCTGCGTCGGCCGGATTCATCGGGAAGGCCGCATCCACGCATGGCGTGGATCTACTGAACCCCACGGCCATCCAGACATTCGGTGGTAGAGCCACGCCATGCGTGGCTGCAGCGGACTCAATGGTGGTGGTCGTGCGCATGGTCATGGGCGTGTGCGGGTTCGCTGTCCGCGTGGCACAGGCTGCAGCCCTCGCTCCACTCGCTGTCGCCGTCCTCGTAATGCTCCTGCTTCCAGATCGGGCACTGGTGCTTCACCACCTCGATCAACTGCCGGCAGGCCCGGAATGCCTCGTCCCGGTGCGGGCTGCCCGCAGCCACCACCACCGCCACATCGCCAATGCCCAACCGGCCCTTGGCATGGGCCACATACAGCTTCAGCTTCGGACCAAACGTGGCCTCCACCTCTGCGGCCAAGCGCTTGAACTCGTTCAGCACCAGCGGCTCGAACAGGTCATAGGTAATCCCGTTCACCGGCCGGCCGATGTTGACGTCGCGCACCTTGCCGATGAACACGTCGATGCCACCGAAACCCGGATCGGACACCGCAGCGATACCCTCGGCCGGATCGATCGACGCCTGCGCGCGATCCACCACCTTGGCGATGATCTTCTCGCTCATCGCTCAGCCCCCGCTTACCGGCGGCAGGATCGCCACCCGACCATCGTCGGGCAGCGCTTCATGGTCACGCAGCACACGTTGCTGGTCGGCGAACGCCGAGTAGTCCAGCAGGCCAGCGCGGAAACCCGGCCAACGCGTCGGCAGCAGCTCGCGCAGCGCCTGGCGCAGATCGGCCACGGTGCCACCGGCCACCTCCACCGCGATCTCGCGGCTGGCATCCAGATCCGAAAACGCACCGAACAACTGCAGATTCACCTGTTTCATCATGACTCCTGGCTCGCCAGCTGCACCGGGTCATGGTGACCCCAGCCCTGTACCTGCACCGGCGTGCCAGCGATGGCCAGGTCTCCCTCGGCCGCCAGCACCACCCAGGCGTTGGCCTGCAGCATGGACATCAAACGGAACGACTCCTGCCCGGACAGCACGCGCGCACTCAGGCGCCCCTGACCGTCCACTTCCACCCGCGCACGCGCGTGGAAGCGCAGGCCCGGCGGCTTGCGCACGTCGGCCTGCAGCGGCAGCTGCAACACGGTTTCCGGTGCCAGCCCCAGCAGGCGGCGCAGCACCGGCTCCACGAAGAAGCGCTGGCCCACGGCGGCCGACACCGGGTTGCCGGGCAGACCGAAATACAGCGCGCCATTGGGCAGCACCGCAAACAGCAGCGGCTTGCCCGGGCGGATCGCCACCTTGTGGAACACGATGCGCGCACCACGGCCACGCAGTGCATCGGGAACGAAATCGTAGCGGCCGGCCGACACCGCGCCCGTGCTGATCAGCAGCTGCGCACCTGCGGCCAGCGCTTCATCCAGCACCGCGTTGAACGCGGCCACGTCATCGCCCACGGTGCCCTGCCAGACCACTTCGGCACCGGCGGCCTGCAGGCGGCCCACCAGATACGGCCGGTTGCTGTCACGGATCTGGCCGGACTCAAGCGTCTGCGCCGCCTCGGTCACCAGCTCCTTGCCGGTGGCGATCACCGCCGCCTTCGGCCGTGCCACCACCGCCACCTGGCCCACGCCGATGGCATGCAGCAGGGTGCGCGCATTGATGTCCAGCACCTGCCCGGCCTGCAGCACACGTTCGCCGTCGCTCACATCCTGGCCGCGCAGGCGCACGTTCTGGCCCGCCTTCACCGTGCCCTTCAAGGCGATGCGGGTCGGGCGCCCATCCTCGCTGGCGAGGACGTCCACGTTCTCGACCGGCACCACCGTATCCAGCCCAACCGGCATGCGCGCGCCGGTCATGATTTCCCAGGCACCCTCGCCGCCTTCGGCGCCGGCATCGCCGGCTGCCTGCCAGCCCTGCACCGCGAATTCGGTACCTGCTTCGAACGTCGCGCCGTTGGCGCGCAGCGCGAAACCGTCCATCGCCGAATTGTCGAACGGCGGCAGCGACTGCCCACTGATGATGTCACTGGCCAGGGTACGGCCGCCGGCCTCATGCAGCGGCAGATGTTCGGCCGGCAGCGGCGTGGCCGCATCCAGCAGGTGCTGCAGGGCTTCGCTATAGGCAATCATCAGTGGCCACCACCGTCGACCATCGCCAGGGCGTGGCCCAGTACCGGCGCCAGAATATCGAGGCACTGCGCCGCTGCCTTCGGGCTGCCCGGCAGCGCGAACACCAGCATGTTGCCCAGCTGCACCACCTCGGCACGGCTCAGCCAGGCCATCGGCGTGTGCTGTGCACTCAGTGCACGCACCATCTGCGCGAGGCCATGCACCGGCCGCGCGTTCAAGGAACGCAGCGCCTCGGGGGTCAGGTCACGCGGGCCCAGCCCGGTACCGCCGGTGCACAGGCACAGGCGCACGCCATCGGCAGCCAACGCCTGCAGGCGGCCCGCCAACGGCTCGATGCCGTCGGGCAACACCTCGGCGGCCACGACCTCGCCCCCCAGCTTTTTCACGCCGGCTGCCAGGGTTGGGCCGGACACATCCTCATAGGTACCTTCGCTGGCGCGATCGCTCAGCGTGATCACCGCGCAGGCCGCGCCCTGCAGGCCCTTCGGCGCACGCGGCTTGAAGCGCGCGCGTTCGGCATCGTCCATGCCGTCGGGGTGCAGCCAGACACCGCGCTTGCCGCCTTCCTTGAACAGCAGGCGGATGCCTTCGATGCGCAGCGCCGGTTCCACCGGCTTGCTCAGGTCGTACAGGGTCAGCAGTGCCGCGTTGACGCCAGCCAGTGCCTCCATCTCCACGCCGGTGCGCGCCTCGCTGGCGCACTCGCACCACACGCGGATCGCCTCCCGTTCCGGCACCGGCGCGCAGAACACCTGCACCAGTTCCAGCGGCAGCGGATGGCACAGCGGCATCAGCATCGAGGCCATCTTGGCACCCTGCAGGCCGGCAATCTCGGCCATCACCAGCGCATCACCCTTGGGCAGGCGGCGCTCGACGATCAGCGGATAGGCCACCGGACCGGCATGCAGCTCGCCCACCGCCACCGCACGGCGGCGGGTGATGCGCTTGTCGCGGACATCGGCCATATGGAAGGCCGCATTCAATTCCCCACTCATCGTGTTGCTCATCCTCCAATGGAGGCCAGGTGCGGGGTCAGCCCGGTCTGGCCCTGGTGCAGTCCATGCCCGGCCGCTTTCAGGCCAAGCTGTGTGGTGATGCGTGCCAGCAGTGCGTCGTGGTCATCGTCGCTCTGCAGCAGCGGGCGCAGCGGCACGCCGAACTCGCCGAACAGGCACAGCCGAAGATCACCCTTGGCGGTCACCCGCAGGCGGTTGCAGCCCTTGCAGAAGTCACGCGAATACGGGGCGATGATGCCGATGCTGCCGCGATGGTCCGGATGGCCGAACTCACGCGCCGGGCCCGCATCGGCCGCGCGCGGCCGTTCGTGCCAGCCGGCCGCCAGCAGCTGCTCGATCACCACGTCGGCACGCAGGTGGTGGCGCTGGAAATAGGCTTCGTTGTCGCCGGTGCGCATCAGCTCGATGAAGCGCACGCTGAAAGGACGGTCACGCAGGTAGTCCATCCACTGCGGCAGCTCGTCGTCGTTCAGGCCACGCAGCAGTACCGCGTTGAGCTTGATGGCCGGCAGGCCCAGCGCCTGTGCCAGGGCCAGGCCCTGTTCGATCTCAGGCAGGCGGTCGTGCCCGGTGATGGTCCTGAAGCGTTCGCGCTGCAGGCTGTCCATGCTTACGTTCAGCGCAGTCAGGCCGGCGCGGTGCCAGCCCGGCAGGCGCCGCGGCAGCAGCGTGCCATTGGTGGTGATGGCCACCTTGCGGATGCCCGGCACTGCCGCCACGGTGGCGATGATCTCGTCCAGGTCCTTGCGCAGGCTGGGCTCTCCGCCGGTCAGGCGGATCTTGCTCATGCCCAGCGCGGCGAACGCACGCACCAAGCGGGCGATCTCATCCACCTGCAGGAAGCGCGGGCGGCCATCGGCCTGATAACCGTCGGGCAGGCAGTAGCTGCAACGGAAGTTGCAGGCTTCGGTCAACGACAGGCGCAGGTATGGAAAGCTGCGTCCAAAACCGTCGGTGAGTTGGCTCATGGCTGGTCCACCTAGTTGCTCCACCGTCTTGCCTGTGCCCGGAACGGCCCGGAAACCCTCGTCTGCTGGAACGATTGCCAGAGTACGCGGCAGTCAGTTCCATGGGCATGACTTAAATCAATCGCCTTCGGCCCCGCGCGGCAGGCGTTGTGGCAGCATGCGGCTTTCGGTGCAGCGGGCGTGTGACAACCCTCATGATGATGAACGATTTCCAGCAGTTGCTGCACGCCGCAGGCCAGCAGGCTGAACCGCAACGCTTGCTGTTCGTATTCGTGCGCGCCGAGCTGCCCGAATCGCCCACCAGCGACCAGCGCGACCGGCATGACCGCCGCGAGGGCGGCACCCTGTCGCCAGTGCTGTGCGTGGACAAGCTGCCGACCGAAGTACCCAGCTTCCAGGCGCTGGCGGCCGAGTCGACCACCACCGGCATCGATTGGGACCTGGTCTTCGTGGCGGCGCTGGACGGCCGCGCCGGTTTCGCGCCCAACAGCGATGAGGCCGCGCGCCCGCTGCAGCTGATGGTCAACGCCATCCATGACGGTCAGATCGGCCGCTTCGCCGCCTTCGACCGGGGCGGCGAGCCCGTTCAGTTCTATTGAGCCACCAGCTGCAGGGTCAGGAAGAAGATCACCAGCACGGTGTTCAGCCCCCACGCCACGGTCAGCCCACGCGCCGCTACGCCCAGGTTGGGGTTGCGCGCGGTGGGTGCCGCCCGCCAGACCGCCGGGATGATCCAGCCGGTATAGAGCAGTAGCACGGCAAATACCCCCAGCAGCAGCGTGGTGCGCTGGTTGGCCAGGGCCCAGAGGGCTACCGCCCACAGAATGTTGCTGGGAATCACGCCCTGCAGCCAGAACACACTCCAGAGGCGCGAACGGCCCTGGGCGTCGGGGGTTGGGTGCAAGGAAGCGGTCGCGGTCATAAGTCTCCTTCTGGTTAGGAAACGTGCTGGACCAGCCTGCGCTTGGTGGCTGGGAACGTCAACCCGAGTCGCACGTCACGCTTTGGCGCCGGGGGGCCAGCGACGCTCGACTCAGGCCCCTGCGAAGCCTGTCGCCATCGCCCCGCCCCACCCGTGCCCATCCCTCCCCCAACCTCGACACCTGTCGCAGATTGCACGGTGTGGACGGATCACCACGCCAGCCAGCGCTGGCAGTGCTTAACAGCGTGGGAGAATGCCGAAAGCGTCTCCAATCGAGCGATGTTTGCAACTCTTCTGATTGGCATTGCACAGCGCCAGGGGCTCAGATGGCGTGCCACCGGAAAAGGGTGGCCGGGCTTCGAATCCCGTGTTGGCTTTGAGTAAGTGCGCTTGCCAGCCGGCGTCACCATGCGTGGCGCCGGCTGGCAATCCGTCTGCCGGCTATGGCGGGCGGTGCGTTGGGGGCGTTCGCGCCCGCCGGCTTGAAGCCAACCCGGATTCGAACCACGTACCGCCCGCCACCTTTCGGGTGGCGGCTACCGATTGCCCTGCACGGAGCTCTGCCATGAACGAATCGGACTTCCCCCTTCTGCACGCCTATCGCAGTACCGCACACGACGACGGTTCGCCACAGGCTGCGCCCGCAGTGGACAGGAACACCTTCATTGCCAATCTCAACCGCATCGGCTCCGGTGCGGCGGCCGATGGCCAACCCTGGCCGGAGCGGCATCATCTGCCCGGCCGCTGCGTGGCCCTGGCCGACGTCGATTGCGCGCTGAGCGGGTTGCGGGTGGTGCTGGAAATGCTGTTGGCGGCCGAACGCACCCGTCAGAACGGCGAACCGGAAGAGTACGTGGGCGACCGGGTGATGGAGGGGTTGGTCATGGCCTGCCAGTCGTTGTGCGCGCAGGCGGTGGGGCGGTTGCAGGTGAGTGAGCAATAGCTCCTATCGATGTCGTCACTGCCCTCTTTTCGCCCCGGTGTTCGCCCGCACAAATACGACGCCCTTCTCCTTACTCGCCGTGCGATGGTCGCTCCAGACCGGCGCGCGCCCCACCCTTCTGACGACACGACCATGCTGGCAAGGCTGATCAGGGCAATTGAATCGCTCGCCCCCTCAGAGTAGTGCAGACGGAGACACCGAAAAACCAATGAAGATTGTCAAGAGCACTTTTGCATTGCTCGTCGCAGCTGGTTGCTGCTCGCCCCCCCACATCGCACAGGCGTATCAGCTGACCCGAGAAGAGGCAGATGTCAGGCTGATCGGAAGCATCCCTGCGATCTGCCTCCCGCAAAAGGCCCGGCGGCCGTTCCCAGTGTCCTACGTGATGATGATGGAGTCCCAAGCACTCCAAGCTGGAAGGTGGGCCATCGAGCTGAAGGACGGCGCCGATCCGATGAAACTCAGGCCTGGCAATTGCATTTCATACGATTCAATGCCTGACGGCTACCGGCATGATCCAGCCGAAGACGGTAGAGAGAACTCTCCGTTGAGTTTGAACACAATCTACTACTTTCAAATGACCCGGAGAATTCCGATTCTCTGGTACATGCCTACCGCAATCTACGAAGCGACATTCTGCTTGAAAGAGGATACCGGTGGCACCGTCAGAATTCAGAAGGAGTCAGCATGCCCCGACTCAAGCAGATGAGCCTTCCGATGCCAGCAGCAATCCTCGCCCTCCTGCTTCTGAGCGGCTGCCACCTTACCCGGAATCAAGCACTTTCACCCAAGCCGGAGGCTGGCACGGTCAAGGTGACCGTCAAGGTCCCCGAGGAGCTTGTGGCCAGAGACATGCAGGTGATCTACCGCTCGACGAAATGCACCACGACGTATCGGTCCACGCTGGACTGGGAAAAACGTACACGAGACAACTATGCGGGACTTGAGCTTCAGCCTGTGCGCCGCCCAGGAACGGATGTTTATGAGGCCACAGTGGCAGTCAATGGCGGCGGAGCATGTCGATGGCGACTAAGCAACGTAACTCTCGGAGTTCGTTACGAAGACGCTTCCAAGTTTGGCGATGACGTGAAACTCGGGGGCGGAGGCGACTTCATTGTAACGTTTGATGAGGCCAACTCTGCATATGGAGGGCCCAACGCCAGGCCCAGCACCAGCATTGATGGCTTTGTTTCGCTGAAGAAGGACTACTATCCTTGGCTATCAGAGCACTTCATCGGCACCCATAGGAAATGGATCAGTCTGACAACGAACGCAGAACAGCCCATCATTATCCGCGTATTCGATGTGCACACCGTCCACTTTGAGCCGATCCTTCATTCCAAGTATCTCGTTCGCTCCTTTGGAACTAAGGAGAAGCAAATAGGCGTCGGCCCAACTTACTACTACCCCGACGGCGGTAGTGGGTCATCGCGTTACCTCAGCAGACCCGACTTCGAGAGGCTTCAGGAAATCCGCATGGCAGGTGAGTCAAGTCATTGAAATGAGCCACTCGACAGGCCCCGCCAGCAAAGGGTCAATCACATTCGGACCCGCACCAGCTGCCGGATACTGCTTGGCCCTGGCCGATGCCGATTGCGGGTTGAGTGGATTAGGGGTGGTGCACGAAATCCTGCTGGCCGCCGAGCGGACCCGGCAGAACGGCGCACCGGAAGAGTACGTGGGCGACCGGGTGATGGAGGGGTTGGTCATGGCCTGCCAGTCGTTGTGCGCGCAGGCGGTGGGGCGGTTGCAGCCCGAAGGGTGAACGCCAGGCGCAACGGCCTTCAGCGAGGAACGCTTTCAACAGGCGTCAATGCTCGCTGAAAGCGCTTCTCAGATCGACGCCGATGATCGGAGAGAAGTCCACCTTGCACAGCTCCAGCTCGAAGAGCTGATCGTGATTATCCAGGCACAGGGTGACTCTCACCGGCACGCCGTCAGCATCGGCAAGCATGGCCGTAGCAATGTCACTGCCGAAAAGCTGGGTCGTGCTGGACAGGAACACCACGCCCCCGAATCCGACGACACCCACATCCTCCACCTGAGCGAGCGCCAGATCCTTCAACAACCGTTCGGACAGCTCGGTCGTCTCCGGCAGCAGCCTGTGGATGAGGGAGACCTCGTCGGGGGTGAGGAACCTGGGCATGGGATGTCCTTCAAGCTTCAAAGCGCCGCGCCCAGCCTCCATCCGCAAGGACTACTGTGAATAATCGACTTCTTTAGTGACATTTCCACTTCGGTCGTACCATCGCCACACACCGACCTTATGCCCCTCCTTAAATTGTCCACGCATACGAACATACCCATCATCTGCGGCGACAAATGGTCCATCAGCAATCTCGCACCCCTTCGAAGCACCCGCCTTTCCCCACGGCTCAATCTTCAGTCGAGCGGGTTCAGCACATTCTATCCGCTCATCGTCGAGCGAATTCGTCGTCCCGCCCTGCTTCTGATCCGCACATGCCGAAGAAAGCAACGTCAGCAGGACGCATGTCATGTATCTCTTCATACCTACCTCAGCCCAGGAACCTTCGAATTCAGCAATCGCTTGTTCTGCTCTGCCTGTAGCTCGACCGTACTAGCATTCCAAAGTGTTTTGGCTACAAATGATTGGCAATGGTTGGCAGGCCCCCACCTACCAAGCGCTCTCCCTATCTGAAGCTGGGAATTGACTCTTGCTTCGTCGACATTTTTAACCACTTTGCATGATGCTCCAGGCTCACTGCTACGACCGACATGGTTGGTCACCTGCACGGGATCGCCCGGCATGTCTCCACTGTCGTTGCCCGGTACGTTCCCACGAGTGCCACCCATGCCCGCCTCAACCGTATCCGTACGAATCCATTGGTGATCAATTGGATTGTTGGATACTCCAAAGGCTGGCTGGCTACATACAAGTACTTCCAAGCCCTGAGGGTCAGTCCAACTCATCGGATTTCCCCTCACATAGCCAAAGGTACTTGGGCCCGCTGCGAGCCCAATCGGATCACTCTGCGAATACCGCCCCACTGCCGGGTCGTACTCCCGCTGGTAGTTGTAGAACAGCCCACTCGCATCCGTTGCCTGCTGCCCTGGGAAACGCAGAGCCAGCTCGAACACCACACCATCGGCATCCGGGTCGGCACTTGGTATCTGGTTGCCGAACACCTCGCTCTTGTTGCTCCACTCCCAGATCGCGACATTCCGCACCGGATCAATCACCACGCGCGGCGTGCCCAGATGATCTGGTTGGACGTAGGCCAGCTCCGGCACGCCGGTAGCCGGCACATTGATCAGCGCCACCAGGTAATTATCCAGCCAGATGGCCTGTTGCTGCGCCTGGCCCGTGGCCGAGTAGTTGCCCAGCCACTGCCCTGCCTCGTCATACAGGGTGATCTGCGCTGCGCCACCGGCCGGGGTACGCAACACGCGCTCGCCACGATGGTTGTAGCCGTAGCTCTCCAATGTGGCGTTACCCTGCTTCACCGCGTTCATGCGATTGGCATCGTTGTAGGTGAACGTCTTGCTGCCGATGCTGGTGGTGTTGCCCGCTGCGTCATGGGTGCGCGCCTCGCCATCCACCGCAGTCAGGCGGTGGCTGGTTGCGGGATAGGTGTAGCTGGCGGTACCTCAGCGCGGTGCGATTACCGGTGGCGTCATACGCATAGGTTTCGATCGGTGTGCCGGTCGTACCGTCCTGGGTCTGGGTCAGGCGACCCAGCGCGTCGTAGGCGTACTTGGCCAGTACCGTCGAGCCAGTGCCGTTCTTCAGCTCGGTGATCGAACCGACCGGATCATAGCCGTAGCCCAGCGACAGGCCGCCTGCGGCCGGGTCATGCACCGCCTGAGGGCGGTAGTCCAGATCCAGCGGACGCTGCAGCTGGCGACCATTGCCATAGGTCCAACCGGTCGCCGGGCCGAAGGCCGCATAGGTCACGTGGTTCACCACGATCTGGCGGGCCTGGCCGGGCCGGGTCAGGCCGATCTGGCTGATGCGCCCCTGGGTATCGCGCACGTAGTCGGCCACACTGCCGTCGGGGTAGGTCAGCGCGGTCAGGCGGCCCGACTTGCTGTAGGCGTAGCGCAGCGTGCTGGCGACACCATTGATCGTCTGCACTTTACGGGTGACCTGGCCGAAGCGGTCATGGCAGTACTGGGTGCTGCCATTGGCATGCAGCACCTGCCCCAGGCGCCCCTTGGCAAAGCGCTCGTCTGCGGCGCAGGCAGCCGGCGCCACGTCATAGCTGTAGCCCACATCCAGATTGGGGTCCGGATAGGCGACGCCGATCAGGCGGTTGAGTGCATCGTAGTGATAGGTGGCGGTGACGCCACGCGCATCGGTGGCCGTCTTGCGATTGCCGGCCGCATCGACGGTGAAGCTGCTGGCGCCACTGTCCGGGCTGACCTGGCCGGTCAGGTCACCGAACCCGTTGTAGGCGTAGGTGGTGTGCAGTCCCTTCGGGTCGGTGATCTGGGTGACCTGGTCCAGCGCGTTGTACTGGCTGCGGATCTCCACCGCCACGCCGCCGACGTCCCGCAGGGTCTGCGCCAGACGGTTCAGCGGATCGAACTGCTGGCTGGTCACCCGCTGCAGGGCGTCGGTCACCGTCTGCGGGTTGCCATTGGCATCGTAGGCAAAGCCGGTGGCGTGATTGCCTGCATCCTTCAGCGCGGTCAGCTGGCTGAGCGTGTTGAACGTCCGTGCCAGGGTACGGCGCAGGGTGCCGCCAGTATCCAGCGTGTCTTCCTTGAGGCGGTTGCCGGCATTGTCCAGCGTGTAGTGGATCGTGTTGCCTGCGTTGTCCTCGATGTCGGTCAAGCGCAGCGCAGCATCGTAGACGTAGGAAACGCTGCTACCGTCCGGCTCGGTGATCTTCTGCACCTGGCCCGTCGGCCAATAGCTCAACTGGGTGACCCGATCCTCGGCAGTGGTCGCGCCGCGTGCGGTGATCGAGGTCGGCCAGCCGCGAGCATGGTACGTGTAATCGGTGACCACGCCGTTGGCGTCCTTGACCGACAACGGCCGCCCGAACGCGTCGTAGGCCAAGGTCTCGACCGCCTGGCCCAGTGCATTGGTCACGCTGCGCAGGTCGCCCTTGCGATAGCTGCAGGCGCCATTGGCCGCGCATCCCGCATCATCCGCCGGGTAGTAGGCGTAGGTAACGGCATCGACCACATCCGTGCGCGGACCATCCACGCTCTTCAGCAGCCCTTCCACAGGGCAGCTCCCTGCCGCAGCCACGTCCGCAGCTTCGCAATACGTGTAGCTGGTGATGCGCGCCTGACCGGAAGCGATGTCGGTCACCGTGTTGGTTGTCGGCTGGCGCCGGGTATTGAAGGACGTGCGGGTTTCACGATTGCCGATGCGGGTGGTCAGTACCGCATTGGTTTCGACGTCGCGCGCGGTGGTCACCACCCGCTGTTCGGGCAGGCCGACCGCTTCGGTCACGGTATGGATGCTGACGGTGCGCCCGCTCACCGCATCGGTACCCTGCGCATAGGTGTGCTTGGTCTGGATGCCGCGACGATCAGTGTAGGTATCCAGGCGCCGGCGGAAGTCGACACTCTGGTCGTAGTAGGTCCGGCTGACGGTTCCCTGCGAATCACTCAGGCCGGTTACCTTGCGCGACGGCGCGGTGTCGCCGCCGGGTGTCAGGGTGTAGTCGGTCTGCCGCCCAAGCGCGTCAGTCACGACTGCACCGCCGTTGGGGCTGTAGGCGAGCGTCACGCCATCGGCACCGCCGGCGTGCTGACTGGAGATAACACGGCCGATGGAATCATAGGTAAAGGTGCTGTAGCGCCGCCCGTCCTCGGCGGTGATGCCGGTCAGGTGCTGGGGGAAAGCCTGGTTCTCGTAGTGATACGTGCGCACCCCGCCACCCGCATAGGTCACCGTGGCGACCTGGTTCTGCGGCGTGTAGGTATAGGTGGCCAGCGGAATGCCTTCGACCAGCACCGAGCTGATCAGCGCCTCATAGTCGTTGGACTGGTAAACGAACTCCAGCGTGCGGCCACTGCTGTGGGTGACGGCCGCAAGGCGATCGCTGTCATCGTAGATATAGGTCAGCGACGTGCCATCCGGGAAGCGCTTGGCGGTCAGACGGCCGTCCGCGCCGAAGGTAGAGATGGAATCCGCCGAGTACAGGGTCCAGTTGCCGTTCTGGACCAGACGATCGCCACTGTCGTCGTCCGCCTCATAGGCTTGGCCGATCTTCTTGAATGCACGCTGGAAACCGGTGCTTTCAATGATGCCCACACTGTCAACGCCATCCAGTGCCAGGTGGGCGCCCAGCGAATGGGTCCAGCCATAACCGAAGCCACCGGAGGACGTGGAAATGCCGGAGTGATAGAAGCGCGTCAGCGCGATCCAGCCCAGGTCGAAGTCCGGCGCGATCTCGTACTTCTCGCCAGTTTTAACATCACATGGGTTGCCGACATTGCCGTCGCAGGTACCGCCGTTGGAGGCCGGGTCCTTGTCGGGAATCGGACTCATGTTCGCCGCTGTATCGTTGCGGGACATGGGGCAGCTACCGTTGCCGCCGTCCTTGTCGCACTTCTGCGACTTCGAAGTGATGGTCGCAACGAACTCTTCGCTGACGCATGCGCTGTGCTTGTTGGACCACTGCGTGAGCGGAATCGGGCAGTTCAAGCGCCGGGTACGCGCGACCGCAACCGTCCCGGTATACGGGGTGCAGGGCGATTCAGCCGTATTGTTGCCAGCCATTGAAGTCAGATCGTAGTAGCGTGACTCGATGACACCTTCCTGATCGGGCGAAGCCGCAAACCAATCGCCAGACGGAGTGACCGCCGCCCCGGGGCACACGGGATTGCTGGCTTGTTGGTCCGCAAGAAAATCGGCCACCATCGCCTCTTCCGTCGGGAATATGTCACGCCCGATGTAGGACCAGTCCGGGTCGGAGGGCTGCGTCTTCCCCATCCAGTAGGTGATCGACGTGTTTCCGTTCAAGTCCACGACTTTCGACTTGATCTTGTCGACAGATTGCCAGCCGAACTGGAACTCCGGCGGGAACGGGCTGGGCGCCGGCAGGTTCTTGATGGCAGCCACCGCCGCCTGTTGGGTCTTGTATTGCGTCGCATCGCCGCCGGGCTGCGAAATGCGCCAGGTAATCTTGCTTTCCTGCGCCTGTGCCACTGCAGAGGCGAAGCAGCCGAGGGCAATCATCGCCAGCACGGCACGCGAGAGGGTCTTCAGTCGTTCCAACATCCCTGTTCTCCTTCCTGGACGAACACAGCGCCGGCGGGAACGAGAACGCGGGGGTAGAGCCCCATCACGTCATGCTTCGGATCGTCCCTGGTCCGGAATGCGGCAGTGCCACATGCCGCCTTTATCGTTGAAGACGGTGACATATTCAAGTCAAGGCCCGCGACATCGGTCACATTTCCACCCGCGCGGATTCCAGATCCAGCCGATTGCCGCGACAGCTTTCGGAGCAGCCTGCGGAGCAGGAAAAACCTGCAACCGCCTGCATCCCTCACGCATCAGAAGATCCTGGACACCCATGGAACAGGATCATGAGGCGCATTCCCCCGCATCGCCATAGCGCACTCGGCACTCGCCGTTGGCGCAGCATTGCCATCTTCACTCTGTGGCCGTTCGCTGCGCCCATCCTCGCCTCACCCGTGCTGGAGAGCGCCTGTTCCCTCCCCGCCCGCCCGGGCGAGCGCATCATCGACGTTCCCTTTGACGTCATCGACGGGCGCATCCATGTGCAGGTGCAGGTCAACGGCAGCGGCCCGTACCGCTTCGCCATCGATACCGGCGCCAGCGGCATGGCCCGCGCGGACAGCCGTCTGGTGGGGAAACTGGCGCTACCCGCGGACGCCAGCACCCGCCACTCCGACGGCGTGCAGACGGCCTGGGCCGATACGGTGCGCATCAACGCCCTCACGCTCGGCGGGCTGCGCCACAGCGACGTGATCGCGCTCACCCGCGACTACAACGCACGGCAATCCAAAGACGCAGTGTTCGACGGCATCCTTGCGCGCGGATCCTTCGCTGATGGCGTGCTGATCATCGATTACCCGCAACGGCGCCTGCAGTTCCGCCGCGACATCGACCTCCTGCCCGCGCAACCGGACGCGCTCGCCTACTCACGCGCCTTCCGCATCCCGGTGACGATTGGAACAGTGACCACAGAGGCGCAGCTGGACACCGGCGCCAACGTCGCGATGGTGCTGCCCACGGCACTCTTCCGGCGGGCAGCCGGTGCCGCAGTGACCACCGGGGATCGACTGACCCTCAGTCACGGCGAGGTCGATGGCGGACATGCACAGCTGGATGTTCCCGTGCTGATCGGCGGCCTGGCGCTGCAGGGGCTGCACGTACGGGTGTCCGACCACTATCCCGAAGCAGTGGTGGGTGCCCATGCGTTGCAGGAAGCAGTGGTGCTGATCGATCAGCGCAGCCAACAGGTGGCAGTCTGCCCAAGCAGGCACCACCGCAACTGAGTCACTGTCGGCGTGCTGCCCGCCATGCCGGCCACGCTTCAGCGATCACGCCCACTGCCGACCTCAGGAACAACAGGGCGATCACTGCGCCAACGACAATATCCGGCCAGCCGCGCCCGGTCATGGCCACGCCACCCGCGGCCACCAGCACGCCCAGGTTCGCGGCCACGTCATTGCGCGAGCACTCGAACGTGCTCTTCATGTTGATGTTCAAGCTGCGGAATCGCCATAGCAGCGCCAGGCAGGTGAGGTTCGCCACCAGGGCAATGCCACCGAACACCAGCATCAGCGTGCTGGACGGTGGCACCCCATTGACCAGCTTGCCGGCCACTTCGAACACGATGAACACGAAGAAGGCCAGGATCAGCAGACCCTTGGCCAGCGCCGCGCCCGCCTCCCAGCGCGGGCCCCGGTTTACCGCCCACAGGCTCAGGCCATAGACGATGGCATCCCCCAGCATGTCGACCGCGTCGGCCTGCAGGGCGCTGGATCGCGCGGCAAGGCCCGCGCCGAACTCGATGAAGAACATCGCCAGGTTGATTGCCAGCACCGCCACCAGCACCCGCCGCTGGGCGCTGTGCAGCGCTATCGATGCCAGCTCCTGGCGTTTGTGGCCGCAGCACTGGTCCATGGGGGCGCTCCGCCGGGCGCGCCCGGGCTTGAAATGAAAGGGAGCTGCCTTTATCAACCTTGTAGCCCCTACAAGGTCAAGCCCATGACAGCCCCACTCACCATCGGCCAGTTGGCCCGCCAGACCGGCACCAAGGCAGAGACCATCCGCTATTACGAAAAGATCGGCCTGCTGCAGCCGCCGCTGCGTTCGCAGGGGAACTACCGCTGCTACGACGCACAGGACCAACGGCGGCTGGCATTCGTGCGCCGTGCGCGCGAGCTGGGGTTCGCCATCGAGCAGATCCGCGAGCTGATCGCCTTCGGCGAACAACGCGAGCACCAATGCAGTTCGGTGGATGACGTGGTGAAGGCGCACATTGCCGACATCGCGCGCAGGATTGCCGACCTGCAGACGCTGCAGGGCGAACTGCAGCGGATGATCGGCAACTGCCCCGGCGGGCGCGTGGCCGATTGCCGGGTGCTGGAAGCCCTGCAGCCTGCGCCGGCTACCTGAACTGGAATCGTGCGCGATTCGGCATCTCCCTCAGACGCCGGTCGCTCCCGCCGCCCGCGCCAGCTCGACCGCCAGCGCATCGCCCTTCCGCTCGCTGTAACGGTCCACGAGGTAGTCGGCACGGCCGCGGGTGAGCAGCGTGAACTTCACCAGTTCTTCGACCACATCCACCACGCGATCGTAGTAGGGCGAGGGCTTCATCCGCCCGTCTTCGTCGAACTCCTGCCAGGCCTTGGCCACCGACGACTGGTTGGGAATGGTCAACATGCGCATCCAGCGGCCCAGCACCCGCAGCGTATTGACCGTGTTGAACGACTGCGAACCGCCGCAGACCTGCATCACCGCCAGCGTCCTGCCCTGGGTCGGCCGCACGCTGCCGTCTTCCAGTGGCAGCCAGTCGATCTGGTTCTTGAACACGCCGGTCACCGTGCCGTGCCGCTCCGGGCTGACCCACACCTGCCCTTCCGACCAGTGCGACCACTCGCGCAGCCGCTGCACTTCCGGATGCCCCTTGTCCACGCTGTCCAGCAGCGGCAGGGCATGCGGATCGAACACACGCGTTTCGCAGCCCAGATGCTGCAGCAGGCGTTCGGCCTCCAGTGCCAGCTTGCGGCTGAACGATTGCGGACGCAGTGAGCCATACAGCAGCAGGATGCGTGGCGGTCCCTGGCGTTCGGCCGCCAACCGCTGGTGATCTGGCTGGGGAAGCGAAGCCTCCCTCAGATGGGGCAGCGAAGGACTTGTGATCGGCTTATTCATTCGACTATTCTAGAAATATGGAAACGTCAAATGCAATCGCTGCGCTCACCGCGCTCGGCCACGCCACCCGCCTGGCAGCCTTCCGCCTGCTGGTCGAAGCCGGCCCGGCCGGTCGCATGGCCGGCGACATCGCCACAGCCCTCCAGGTTCCTCCCGCTACCCTCAGCTTCCACCTGAAGGAGCTGGTACAGGCTGGCCTGGTCGAGAGCGAGAGCCAGGGCCGCCACGTCTGCTACCGCGCGAACTTCAGCGCAATGACCGGCCTGATCGAGTACCTCACCCACAACTGCTGCGCCGGTTCGCCCAGCGAACAGTGCGCGCCGTTGGGCAATCCCTGCAGCTGCTGATTCGGAAACGCCATCATGTCCCGCTCCATCCTGTTTCTCTGCACCGGCAACAGCGCCCGCAGCGTGCTGGCCGAAGCCACCCTGCGCGCGTGGGGCGGCGACCGCTTCACTGCCTTCAGTGCCGGCAGCCACCCGACCGGCCAGGTCAATCCGTTCGCGCTTGCACAGCTGCGCGCGGAAGGTATTCCGGTGGCGGGACTGCGCAGCAAATCCTGGGATGAGTTCGCCGACGCGGCTCCGATGGATCTGGTGATTACCGTCTGCGATGCGGCGGCAGCGGAAGCCTGCCCCGTAGTGTTTGGTGATTTCATCCGCAGCCATTGGGGTCTGCCGGACCCGGCCGAGGCAGAGGGCAGCGATGCCAACAAGGCCGCCGCCTTCGCCCACGCGCATGCCATCGTGAAGGCACGCGTGCAGGCCCTGCTGGCACTGCCCGGGCACGTGTGGCAGGACCGCGGAATGCTGCAGCAGGCGCTGGACCAGATCGGCCACCTGCTGCCGGCAGCGCGCACGCCATGAGCACAGCGGCACCCATGGGCCTGTTCGAGCGCCACCTGACGCTCTGGGTCGCGCTGTGCATCATCGTCGGCACGCTGCTCGGGCACTTCCTGCCCGGTGCTTTCGCCTCCCTGGCGGGGGCTGAAGTGGCCAAGGTCAACCTGCCGGTGGCGGTGCTGATCTGGCTGATGATCATCCCGATGCTGCTGCGGGTGGATTTCGGTGCGATGCGCCAGCTGGGGCAGCACTGGAAAGGCATCGGGGTGACGCTGTTCATCAACTGGGCGGTGAAGCCATTCTCGATGGCGCTGCTGGGCTGGCTCTTCCTGCGCCACGCCTTTGCCGACTGGCTGCCCGCCGGCCAGATCGACAGCTACATCGCCGGCCTGATCCTGCTGGCCGCCGCGCCCTGCACGGCCATGGTGTTCGTATGGAGCAACCTGTGCCGCGGCGATGCCAACTTCACGCTGAGCCAGGTGGCACTGAACGACGCGATCATGGTGGTGGCCTATGCACCCGTGGTGGCGCTGCTGCTGGGGCTGTCGGCCATCACCGTGCCGTGGGATACGTTGCTGCTGTCGGTCGGCCTGTACATCGTGGCGCCGGTGCTGGTGGCCGCATTGCTGCGGCGCTGGATCCTGTCGCGCCATGGCGAATCCGGGCTGCAGACGGCGCTGCGCCAGCTGGGGCCACTGTCACTGTTGGCGCTGCTGCTGACGCTGGTGCTGCTGTTCGGGTTCCAGGGCCAGCAGATCGTGCAGCAGCCGCTGGTGATTGCGGTGATCGCGGTCCCGATCCTGATCCAGGTCTATTTCACCTCCGGCCTGGCCTACCTGCTCAACCGGCGCCTGGGTGTGGCGCACTGCGTGGCCGGGCCGTCGGCACTGATCGGCGCCAGCAACTTCTTCGAACTGGCGGTGGCGACGGCCGTGGGCCTGTTCGGTGTCCACTCCGGTGCGGCGCTGGCCACAGTGGTGGGGGTGCTGATTGAAGTACCCGTGATGCTTTCGGTGGTGAAGATCGTGAACCGGTCGCGCGACTGGTATGAGGCACGCGAGCGCGCTTGAGGCGGCCATGCCGGAGGCGGCGGCGTCGTGCCCGAGCCGCCAGCTGCAACGCCGTGGAATGCGCCCTGCTGCTACGGTGACAGCTCAAAAGTCCGTTCACATTCCTTGATCCATACTCCACGGCACGACGCCGCATGCAGCGGCAAGGCCCGGAGGTTGCGATGAACACCGCACGCTTGTTCGCCATTGCTTTGACCACGGCTGCCGCGCTGGCCGCGGCACCGGCCTTCGCCGATCCGCCGCACCATGCGCGCGGCAACGGGCCACCGCCGCACGCCGGTGGCCCGCACAATCGTGATGCGCCGCCGCCAGGCTGGCAGAAGAAGGCCTGGCGTCGCGGCGAGCGCCTGCCATGGGCGGAAGTGGACCGCCGTTACTGGGTGGATGACTATGCGCGCTACCACCTGCGCGAGCCGGGCCGCGACCAGCGTTGGGTCCGGCAGTCCGATAGCGAGTACCTGCTGGTGGAGATTGCTACCGGGTTGATCATCGACGCGCTGCATCGTTGAATGAGGGGATGCGCCGGGGCGCTGATGTAACGAAATGCCCCGGCAGCATCCCCTTGTCCCCGGAAGCTGCAGATGCAGACATCAAGAGCACCACTCGCCCTCCTCGCGCTTCTGCTGTCAGCCTCGCCAGGCCATGCCGGCAACAACAGTCCAGCCCACAGTCCAGCCGATGAAAAAGCCATCGAACAGGTGGTCGAATCGTTCCGCACCTCGCTGATCAACAAGGACAAGCCGACCTACATGGGCCTGTTCTTCTCGGACAAACCGGAAGACATCGATCCGCGATTCACGCAGCCCGGCCGAATGAGTGATCTGTCAGACTGGTGCCCACCGTTCGTCCATGCCAGCCAGACCCGATGACCCGGATTGCCGACCTCAACGCCGACCAGCTCGCCCACCACGCGCTCAACATCTTCATCGCCCAGGGCCGTCACGTGGAAGGCGCACGGGTGATCTACCGGGCGCTGCAGCTGGACCCGGACCATCCCGCTGCACTGCGCTGCCTGAGCGATTTCCTGGCCCACCAGGGCACCGAGCCGTTCGCAGCGGCCACGCTGGAGCACGCGCTGTCCGGCGCCGTTCCACTGAATGACGATGCGCGCCGGATGCTGGATGACCTGCGCTTCCTCGACATCTGGTCCTGGGGATTCTCCCGGCACGTCTCCGGCGAAACCAATCTCAGCGGCGAAGCCTTCCAGCAGCGCGAGGACTTCATCTTCGATGGCCCGGCCTATGCGGCCTTCCTCAACACGGTCACCGAGCCGGCCGGTTCGTTGCAGGGTGCCTTCCAGGCGGCCGTCCGCATCTGCGGGCTGATGTCCGGCCTGCTGCGCCACCCGGAGAAGGACAATCCGGCGTTCGATGATGTGCTGCGATCCTCCGCCTTCGTCGAGACCGAGGCGTACCCGGCATGGCTGGCCTCGCCGACCGACGATCTGGATGCCCTCGACCAGGCCATCCAGGCGCAGCGCCAGGCCGGCTGAAGGAAAATCCAACGGGCGTCCGACGCTTTCCCGACGCCCGCCTGCACATCCTGTCGTGAGATCACTTCATGGCAGGACCGGCATGCAGCCCCCCTCCCCCAAGGACAGCGGTAAATACCCGCATGGCAAGACCGGCCTTCGCCGCATCTTCTACACGCTGATCCATTCGCGCGACGGCTTCATCGCCACCTTCCGTGGCGAAGCCGCCTTCCGGCAGCTGTTGCTGCTGCATGCGCTGCTGATCGCCACCGCGTTCCTGCTGGACATCAGCCGAGTCGAACGCGCCGTGGTGCTGGCAGTCTGCTTCATCAGCCTGCTGGTGGAGCTGCTGAACTCGGCCATCGAAGCGGTGGTCGACCGCATCTCGCTTGACCACCACCCACTTTCCAAGAACGCCAAGGACATGGGCAGCGCCGCCCAGACCACCGCACTGCTGATGGTCGGCACGGTGTGGGGCATGATCCTGCTGGGTTAGCTCGCGCCCGACCCGCCGGGCATGGCCCGGCGCCACAACGCCGCAGCCGCTAGCGCCAATGCGAGATGGCGAGCTTGGTCAACATGGTTGCGGCGATGGCCCAACCGAAGCTCAGCATGGTACCGATGATCACATATTCGGTGTGTGCCCGCGCCTGCCGGTCGGCGAAGCGCAGCACCGATTTGGCGGCCAGCATCAACCCCACGCCCTCCGGCTGGCCCAGCAGCAGGAACATGAAGATCAAGCCTCTTTCCAGCCGCCCGATATAGCGCCCTGCGGTCTGCATGCCCTTGTGATCGTCGCTCTGCACGGCTGCGGTCGTAGGCGCCGATTCGGCGCTTCCCATCTTGAGTCCTGCCGTGAACGGCGCAAGCAGCTTCTCCACCAGGACGCCGCCGACGTTGACCACCAGGATCAAGCCGCTCGCGATCGACATGCCCTGATACATCAACAGTTGGACCTGGGTCGGGATCATCCCGTACCAGCCATCGCGGGCAACGTGAGGGAACATCAACGCGATCAACACGATGAAGGCGATATGCACCAACTGGTCAATGACGAATGCGTGCACGCCATCGGGGAGCCAATGCACCTTGATCCAGTCCATCACCGCATGGCTGAAACCGATGATGAGATAGACCCATGGGTTGATTGAACCGGTCAGCGCGGCGATGACGAGCAGCACCACTGCTACGTGCAGCAGCAGGCCATGCAGTTCCTGCTTGCGCGCGATCATCTTCGTGGTCTGCAGCACGAAATCGGCGACAAGGTGAGCGGTCAACAGTACGAGCAGCGTTTCAAGCATGTCCTTTCTGCCTGTGAGTCCTTCCTGTGGCTCGCGTCGCGATAGCCAAGTCGCCGCGAAAAGCAACGAAATTTAGTTGCTTAAGCCAAAGCAACGCTATTTAGTTGCTTTTCCAGAACCGTGAACGCTCCCGTACGGCTGCATCAGTGCACGTTCAGCCGCGGTGATCAGCGCCAGCAAGGCAAAGACGCCAGCATCGTGATAGACCCGGTTCACCGATTGTCGGTGCCGGTTCAACGCATTGGCAGCTTCCAACTGCGAGGGGGCATCGGGGATCAGAAACAACGACGCCACCTCAGCCTGACTGCGTGTCCAGCGCGCGACAATAACATCGCAGGCAGACACCACTGCCGGTAACCAGTACAGATCCTCCCGTTGTACTGGCAGGGCTACGTCCATGTCCTGCGTGCGCCCCATGGATTCAAGCAACCGACCGGACAGCACGAATGCCTCACCCAGCGAACGCGACACCGCCTTCCGGTCCAATGCCTCTACCGTACCCAGTCCAATCGCGATCCGCGTGCGCGCCCGCGACTCCGACGCGGCAAGCTTGGCCTTGATCCAGGTCGCCAACCTCAGGAAACCGTGCGGCTGGGTGACCGCCAGCTGCCAGGCGTCGCCCCGGTAGAACTCGGGGCCGACAATGCCCGGCAAAGGCCACTCCATGGCCTGGGCCACGGCAACGGAAATCACTTCACGGACGTCATCAATGGTGGCCGCGTCCATCTCCGTGGACTTGACCAGGTCGCCGGTAAGCACGGCAATCAGATCAGACGATGTATCGGGCATGTTCATACCTTGGGCTGCACAGGCTGTACCTCACAGGACATCTGCGGCTGGGCAGCGCCGGC
This sequence comes from Stenotrophomonas sp. SMYL86, assembly GCF_036320025.1. Classification (NCBI taxonomy): domain Bacteria; kingdom Pseudomonadati; phylum Pseudomonadota; class Gammaproteobacteria; order Lysobacterales; family Lysobacteraceae; genus Stenotrophomonas; species Stenotrophomonas sp. SMYL86. The sequence goes on along the minus strand of NZ_JAWIRU010000001.1, from coordinate 92,982 downwards.
CACATCTGTGCCGGGCCCGCTCAACGCCATTCTACCGTCGTAGCGGTTGATCACCGCCTGCAGCCTGCCTGCGCCAGCGACCGGCGGAAAATCCAGCCGATACACGTTTGCCTCCACCTCCAGCTTGCCCGCGCGCGCGCTCGGACGGTTGACCCAGACCACCGACGCCTGGCCGGAGTCCAGGATCAACACCATCGGCGCCTGGGGCGTGGCGCTTGTGCTGCTGCAGGACAGCTGGATCACCCGCGGCGGCGTCAGATCGAGCGCCGACAGCTTGCATCCACCGAGTGCGGTCGTCGCCACCAGGACCGACACGAGTGATGGCCGGAGCAGAATCTTGGTCGTGGTCATCGCCCGATCGTAACCCGACAATCGATCCTATGACCCGGCGCATCGTGCAGGAACCTGCCGGGTCCGCTTGCACACCCACGTGCCTTACTTCGTCAGGGCGAAATCCAGGCCTGCGCACACCGCCGCCACCTGCGCATCATTGCATTCCTGCGGGTTGGTGCGCGGGCTGTCCGGGTAGACCTCGGTGGTGGTGGCAAAGCGCGCGTCGGTGAAGCCGGCGCAGGCGCCGATCGAACGCGACTCGCCCCAGACCACGCCCGGCGACTGCAGCGGCAGACCGACCAGGTTGCCTTCGGCGTCGGCCGGGGCGATGTGAGTGACCGGGGCGACGGCGGTGATCAATGCCTTCTGGAACTCGGCCTGCGGATCTTCGCTGTTGCCGATCACGTAGAAACCATCCGGAATGATGTCGCGCTCGAACGGCTTGCCGTCGCGGGCGCAGCGCGCCGGATCGAACTCGTGCAGGTCGCTGTCGGTGGTCTCGTGCAGGTCCAGGTGCACCAGCAGGTTCGGCTTGCGCTCGGCCACCCAGCGCATCAGCGCGGCGGCTTCCTCGATCTGGCCGCCGTCACGGAAGCTGCGGTTCGGGTCGATGGCATCCGGGTTCCAGCGCTGGATGCGCTCGTAGCCCCACGGGCTGACGCACGGCGCCACGATCAGGTTCAGCCGGCCCAGGTAACGCTCGGCCTGCTGTTCCAGGAACTGCAGCGCGCCGTGCACGCCGCTGGTCTCGTAGCCATGCACGCCACCGGTGATCAGCGCGGTCGGCAGCGCCGGGTTCCAGTCGTGGTTGACCACGGCGAACAGCGGGTAATGGTCCGGTGCATAGTCCAGCTGACCGTACTGGATCACATCGAAGCTGTCGTCCAGGCGTTCAAGGGCGGCCACCACGTCGTCGTGGTAGCTGCGCTGACGCTGCTGGCGCGCCCGCCACTGTGCGCGTTCCGCGTCGCCCCAGGGCTGTCCGGGGGTGCCGATCGGGTAGAACTGCGCAACAGTCATTGGGTACTCCAAGGGTCGAACGGGATGGGTGCAGCCGGTCATTCTAAGCCTTGTCGCGCCTGCGGGTCCCCTCCCCCCGCCCCGCCTTCATCCAGGCCGGGTCATCTGGTTGTAAAATCAACGGTTTTTGGCCCCTCACCCCTTGATGGCGAAAGCAGCGCAGCCGGTCCTGGGTGGACCGGAATTCCTCCGCCTGCTCGCCCGTCTCAGCGACGGCGCGATGCCGGCCAGCAGTCCCGCCCTGACCGATCGCCTCGGCCAGTGGGTGGACTGGAGCCGTGCCGTGGCCCTGTCCGGGGCGCTCGGCGGACGCCTGCCCGAGCCGGGTGAGGCCACCGAAGCGGCCTGGGATGTGCTGGACGACTGCGCCCAGGCCCATGCCAGCCTGCTGGCCTCGATCAGTGAGGATGCCGAGGCCGAGCGCCTGCTGGACCTGGCCGAAGCCGCCGCCGCACCCAACTTCGCCTCGCTGCGCCAGCGCTACCGGGTACTGCAGCAGGCCATCCAGACCGCCACCGGGCGCCTGCGCGGCCGCCTGCGCGACCAGCTGGTGCAGGTTTCACCCGAGCTGGCACGGCTGGCCGAGGTCGATGCGGTGATGGAACAGACCCTCACCCCGCGCGAGCACAGCCTGCTGGCCACCGCGCCGGCGGTGCTCGGCGCCCGTTTTGAACGCGTGCACGGCCAGCCCGGCTGGCGCGCGGCCTTCCGCCATGACATGCGCATCCTGCTGCTTGCCGAGCTGCAGCTGCGCTTCCACCCGATCGAAGGGCTGCAAGACGCCCTGCGCTCCCACTGACCGGAACACCATGTCCAGAACTGCTTTCCATGTCGTTGTTTTCCTTGTCGGCCTGCTGGCCGTGTGCTGGATCGGCATTGGCTACGTTTCGGTGCATCCGCTGGGTGCAGCGGTGGCGGCGATCATCGCGGCCTGCTACATCGCCGGTGGCGTGGAGCTGTACCGCTATCGGCAGGCCAGCAACGGCCTGCGTGGCGCGCTGAGCGATCTCTCCAGCGCGAAGGAAAGCCTTGCCCCCTGGCTGGAGCGCGTGCCGATGGGCCTGCGCAACGCCGTGCGCCTGCGCGTGGAAGGCGAGCGCACCGCCCTGCCCGCGCCGGTGCTGACCCCCTATCTGGTTGGACTGCTGGTGCTGCTGGGCATGCTCGGCACCCTGCTGGGCATGATGGACACGCTGCGCGGCACTGGCCTGGCCCTGCAGAGCGCGACCGACATGGCCGCCATCCGCGGCTCGCTGGCCTCGCCGGTGCAGGGCTTGGCGGTGGCGTTCGGCACCTCGATCGCCGGTGTTGCCAGTTCGGCCATGCTCGGCCTGCTGGCGGCGCTGCTGCGCCGTGACCGCCTGCAGGCCGTGCAGCAGCTGGACCGTGCCATTGCCGGCGACCTGCACCCGTACTCGCAGGCCTGGCAGCGCGCCGAGTCGCTGCGACTGCTGCAGGCACAGTCCGCCGCGCTGCCGGCGCTGGTCGACCGCCTGCAGGCGATGACCAGCACCTTCGAACAGCACAGTGCGGCCGCCAATGAGCGCCTGCTGGCCGGCCAGGCCGAGTTCCTGACCCAGAGCCAGGCGCTGCAGGAACGCCTGGCCGTCTCGCTGCAGCAGTCGCTGCGCGAGGGTGCCGAGGCCAGCGCCGCCGCCATCGGTGGCGCGCTGCAGCCGATGGCCGAGACCACCCTGGCCGGACTGGCCCACCATGGTGAGGCGCTGCATGCCCGTGTCGAACAGGCGGTGCAGCAGCAGTTGTCTGGCCTGAGCGAAGGCTTCGAGCGCAGCCGCGTGGCGACCGAGGCCAGCTGGGCCAAGGCGTTGAGTGAACAGAGCCAGACACAGCAGGCACTGGTCAGTGATCTGCGTCAGCACCTGCAGGCCTTCAGCGATGGCCAGGGCACGCAGGCCGAAGCACTGGTGACACGCATCGGCGAGCGCCTGCATGCCGATGCCAGCGGCAATGCCGAGGCCTGGCGCGCCGCCGCCGAACAGCAGCAGGCATTGAATACCGCGCTGGTCGAACGCCAGCAGCAGGCATTGCTGGCCACCAGCGAGCATCTGGACGTGCGTGCGCAGGCGCTGCTGCAGGCACTGGAACAGCATCACAGCGCCAGCCAGGCGCTGCTGCAGAATCATGAAGAGCAGCGCTCGCAGCAGTGGCAGGCCGCTCAAGCCGCCGCCGCCACCGCACACGCCGAACTGCAGGCCCGCCTGGACAGCCGCGAGCAGCAGCGCCAGGCACGCTGGGATGCGGTCAGCGCCGAACTGCAGCAGGCCCACGCCGCGCTGCAGGCCCAGCTGCAGGCCGGCGACGAACAGCGCCTGCAGCGTTGGAGCGATGCCCTGCAGCACGTTTCCACGGAGCTGGCCGAACGCCTGCAGGCCAACGGCGAACGCCTGGCCGCGCAGCAGCAGCAGGTCTGCGACACGTTGGCCGAGACCGCACAGCAGATCGGCGAGAACGGTCGCGCGCAGGCCAGCGCCACGCTGGCCGAAGTGTCCACCCTGCTGCAGACCGCGGCCGCTGCACCGAAGGCCGCCGCCGACGTCATCAACGAGCTGCGCAGCACGCTCTCCGAGAGCCTGGTGCGCGACAACGCGATGCTGGAAGAACGCGGCCGGCTGCTGGCCACCGTGCAGACCCTGCTGGATGCGATCAACCATGCCTCGCACGAACAGCGCACCGCCGTGGACGCGCTGGTCGGTGGTTCGGCCGAGCTGCTGGAACGCGTCGGCAACCGCTTCACCGACCATATCGCCGCCGAGACCGGCAAGCTGGATGGCATTGCCGCAGCGCTCAGCGGCAGCGCCGGTGACGTCGGCCAGCTGGCTGGCGCCTTCGGCGATGCGGTTGCGCAGTTCGGCAGCGCCTCCACCGAGCTGTCCGGCCGTCTGGAACAGATCGGCGGCGCACTGGATGCCTCGCTGGCCCGCAGCGACGAGCAGCTGGCCTACTACGTGGCGCAGGCGCGCGAGGTGGTCGACCTCAGCCTGCTGTCGCAGAAGCAGGTGATGGAAGAACTGCAGCAGCTGGCCACGCGCCGCGGCAAGGCCGGCAGCGCATGAGCGACGAGCTGGAGGTCGACGGCGGTTCGCACGCCCCGATCTGGGCCGCCTTTGGCGACCTGATGTCGGTGCTGCTGGGCGCGTTCGTGCTGATACTGGTCGGTGTGGTCGCCGTGCAGCTGGAGCTGTCGCAGCGGCTGGACCAGGAAGTGAAGCAGCGCCAGGCCGAAGCCAAGCGACTGCAGACGCTGGAACAGGCGCTGGCCGGCCCGCTGGCCGCCGGTCGCGTGACCCTGGTCGATGGACGCATCGGCATCAGTGGCAGCGTGCTGTTCGCGCTGAACTCCGACCAGCTGCAGCCGGAAGGCCAGGAGCTGCTGCGCAGCCTGGCCGCACCGCTGGCCGCCTACCTGGGCAGCCGCGAAGAAATCCTGATGGTCAGCGGCTTCACCGATGACGCGCCGGTGCGCGAAGGCAACCGCCGTTTCGCCGACAACTGGGAGTTGTCGGCGCAGCGGTCGCTGACCGTGACCCGCACCCTGATCGCCGATGGCGTACCGGCCGACGCGGTGTTCGCCGCCGCGTTCGGCAGCGAGCAGCCGGTCAGCTCCAATGCCAGCGAAGACGGCCGCGCGCGCAACCGGCGCGTGGAAATCGCGCCGATTGCCAAGCCCAAGGCCCCGGATGCCAAGTAAGCCGCCCGCACTGGAAGGCCTGCGCGCACTGGTGCGCGACCTCGATGCGGGGTCGCGCTCGCTGCCGCATTACCCGCAGGTGCCGATGCTGCAGCAGGTGCAGCGCGAGTGGTCGGAACTGCGCAGCGAACTGCAGGTGCGCCGCTCGCTGCGCACCGAAGCCCCCGCCGACGGCGGCCCGCTGAACTCGGCGGTGCTGGTGCAACGCATGCTCGATACGATGCAGGCGACCAGCCCCGGTTACCTGCGCCACTTCATCGACTACGTGGACACCCTGTCCTGGCTGCAGGCGCTGCAGGATGGCGCCGCCAGCGGCGGCGATACCGCGAAGCCAAAGCGCACGCGCAAGCCGCGCAACGCGGGTTGATCGCGCGTTGATGCCGACCTCGTTCGGCGCCCCTGGATACGACAATCCTGTTCCGCGCTCCTGGTAGACGCCAACCTTGGTTGGCGCTCCACCAACGATGCCGCGCATGCCAACCAAGGTTGGCATCTACCAATGCACGCGTCGGCATGCACGCGTGTAGCGGTGTCACCAGACAGTCATCTGTCTAGCGCACCATTTTCACGTTGATCCACGGCGCCTGCAGCGCCACCGGTCGCATCGCTTGTCTCCCCTTTTGAACTCCATGAGCTCCGCGCCCGTGCGGTGGCTCGTGCCTGCCTGAGTGTCCGTAACATGACGAAGACTTTGTTGGCCGCTGCGCTGTCGATCGCGCTCGCTCCCGCGGCCTGGGCGCAGGATGCTGCCCCGACCTCCACTGGCACGTCCGCCACCGATCTCGATGCGGTTTCGGTGATCGGCAGCGGTGAAGCGCGCCAGGTGCAGCGCATCACCCGCGAGAACCTCGACATCCTGCCGCCGGGCACCAGCCTGCAGAAGACGCTCAATCTACTGCCTGGCGTCAACGCGCAGTCGGCCGATGCGCTGGGCACCAACGAGCAGTCGATGACACTGAGCCTGCGCGGCTTCAACTCCACCCGTCTCGGTTACACGCTCGACGGCGTGCCGCTGGGCGACGGCGCGTACAACAACTACAACGGCCTGACCATCAACCGTGCGCTGATCAGCGAGAACATGGCCGGCGCGGAACTGGCGGTGGGCATCGGCAGCCTCGGTACGCCGTCCACCAGCAACCTCGGCGGCACCATCTCGTATACCTCTGACCGCCCAGCCCAGGAGTTGGGTGGCCGCGTGGTGCAGACCTTCGGCAGCGATGCCAACCGCCGCACCTTCGTGCGCGTGGACAGCGGCGAGTACAACGGCTTCTCCGGCTACGTTTCCGGCATGAATGCCGTCTCCGATCTGTGGAACGACCAGACCGCCTACAACAAATCCACCACCAAGCAGTTCAACGCCAAGGGCGTGTGGAACTTTGGCCGCGGCCAGATCACCGGTTTCGTCGATACCTCGCGCACCACCCAGGCGGACTACTTCTACCTGTCCAAGGACGAGGTGTCGCGCGGGCTGGGCTGGGACTGGGGCGGCTACGCGCCGGACTGGAACAGGGCGGTGGCCAAGGCCTACTGCAACACCGCCAGCTTCAATGCGAAGAAGTGCGACAACAGCGGCCCGGACAAGGATGCCGACGGTGCCTTCACCGCCGGCCAGATCCTGCGCGATGACAACCTGTACTACCTGGCCGGCGATTTCTTCCTGGCCGATGGCTTCAGCCTGCGGGCGCTGGCCTACCACCACGATGACCGTGGTGAAGGCCACAACTGGAACAGCGGCGCGTGGTCGAACAAGGGCACCGCGCAGGAGATCCCGATCATCTTCCGCAACACCATCTATACCATCGACCGCGACGGCGGCACGCTGTCGTTCGACTGGGAGCTGGGCGCACACCGCATCGAAGGCGGCGTCTGGTACGAGCGCAACACCAGCAGCGCCGAGCGCTACCAGACCGCCGTGGACGGCCCGCGTGACCTGAGCGGCATGAACACCCTGCCCTCCGATGTGGGCGTGTTCGCCCAGCGCACCCGCTGGAAGACCCACCAGTTCTTCCTGAAGGACACCTGGCGCCTGCTCGATGACCGCCTGACCCTGGAGTTCGGCGCCAAGAGCCTGTACGCCACCTCCGATGCACAAGCACTGCCGGGCGATGCGAAGACGCCGATCTCGCCGACCTCCAACAACCAGTTCGCCACCGGTTCGTTGAAGGCCAGCAAGAATTTCCTGCCCAGCATCGGCGCCAACTTCCGCCTGGCCGAGCACCACGAGATCTTCGCCAGCTACGCCGAGAACATCGCCATGTTCCAGGGCGGCTTCAAGCTGGGCCCGCAGGCGGTCAGCCAGGCCACCTGGAATGCGCAGGGCAACCTGAAGCCGGAGGAGTCACGCTCGCTGGAAGCCGGCTACCGCTTCGTCACCGATACCCTGCAGGCCTCGATCGCGGCCTACAGCGTGCGCTTCGACAACCGCCTGCTGCAGTACAACCCCTGTGACTCGCGCCAACCGGTCGGCCCGACCTGCGGCAACCGCTTCTACAACGTTGGCGGCGTCGACAGCCGCGGCGCCGAGCTGACCGTGCTGTGGACCCCGAACGAGCACTTCAGCTGGTACACCTCGGCCTCGCTGAACCGTTCGACCTACGCCTCCAACTACGTGCAGGCCGGTGTCGAGCAGCAGATCAAGGGCAGGATCCAGACCGATACGCCCAAGCAGCTGCTGGCCACCGAGATCACCTGGCGCGACAACGGCTGGTTCGCCAGCCTGCGTGGCAAGTACACCGGCGAGCGCTTTTACACCTACACCAACGACCAGGGCTTCGGCGGCTTCACCGTATTCGATCTGGCCGGTGGCTATGACTTCGGCCAGGTCGGCTTCGCCAAGGGCATGCGCCTGTCGCTCAATGTGACCAACCTGACCAACAAGCGCTACGCCAGCAACCTGGATTCGAGCGTGTTCGCGCCCAGCGACCCCGCCGGCAAGCTGTACGTGTTCCATGCCTCGGCACCGCGCCAGGTGTTCGGTACGATCGACCTTCGCTTCTGATCTTCCGCCCGGAGTCCACTGATGCTCACGACCGCCCTGCTGCTGGCCACCCTCTCCGCCAGCGGATACTCCGCTCCGCATGAGGCAACGGGTGCACCACCGCGCACCCTGCAGCTGGGCGGTCGTACCTATGTGGACAAGGGCCTGGTCGCTGCCGGACGGTTGCCCGCGGGCACGGTGGACTTCCTCGGCGATACGCTGGGCTCGTTTTCGTCGCTGGCGGTGCAGCCCGGCACCTGGAAGCGCACCGCCAGCGGCTACGAAGGCGTGCTCTGGACCCTGCCCGACCGCGGTCGTAATGATCCCGAGGCCGGCCTGTTCTACGACTACGCCGGTCGCGTGGAGCGCATGCAGCTGCGCATCGACGTTACCCCGGGCAAGCCTGCGCTTGGCACGCTGAGCATGGTGCCCGACAAGGGCGTGGTACTTAAGGATTTCAAGGGGCAGCCGTTCACCGGTGCCGACCCGGGTGAGTACACGATCACCCAGCGCGAGGTGGTGCTGCCCTCACCGGCCAGCGGCGCAGGCGCGGGCAAGGTCTCGCTGGATGCGGAGTCGCTGCAGTTCACCGCCGATGGCCACTTCTACATCGGCGATGAGTACACCGCCAACGTCTACTACTTCGATGCACAGGGCCAGCTGCAGGGCGTGATCGTGGCGCCGCCGGCGATCCGTCCGCAGCGCGATGGCAAGCCCGCCTTCGGTTCGCTGGCGGCGCCGCAGACTGGGCGCCGCAACAACCAGGGCGTGGAAGGCATGGGCCTGTCCCCCGACGGTACCCGCCTGTTCGTGGCCCTTCAGAGCGCGACGCTGCAGGACAGCGCAAAAGGCAACTCGGCCGGGCGCATCAACACCCGCGTGCTGGTCTACGACGTGACGGCCTCGCCGACGCCGCAGCAACCGATCGGCCATTACGTGATGGCCCTGCCCGCCTATGCACACGACGGCAAGGGCAAGCTGGACCGCACCGCCGCGCAGAGCGAGCTGCGCGCATTGGACGACAATCGCTTCCTGCTGCTGGCCCGCGATGGCAACGGTCTGGGCAAGGACGGCGATGACCCGATCGTCTACAAGTCGGTGCTGCTGGTGGATGTGGCCGATGCCAGCAACCTGGCAGGAAGCAACTATGAGTCCGGTACGGCCTCGGTGCTGGCCGACCCGGCGGGCACCGTGTTGAAGGACGGCATCGTGCCCGCACGCAGTGACGAACTGCTGAACCTGCTCGACCGCCCGCAGCTGGCGCGTGCCGGCCTTGACCTGAACACCAAGCGCGGCCCGCATGCCGGGCTGCTCTCGGAAAAGTGGGAAGCCATGGACGTACTGCCAGCGCTGGACCCGCAGCATCCGAACGACGTGCTGTTGCTGATCGGCAACGACAACGACTTCATCGCCCGTCACTGCCGCATGCAGGGCCAATCCTGCGACAGCCCGTTCGACAACGACAACCGCGTACTGGTCTACCGCCTGACCCTGCCCTGACCGCAACGGGTATTGCCGCAACCGTCTCGCTCGAAAGCCTGGTAGTGCCGGCCGCTGGCCGGCATCACGCCCAGACCGACCACGCATGTGGGTACTCGCCAATCTGCCCGGCAAGATCAGCGCGCACCGGATTCCCAGGATGTACAGCGCCTGCTCAGCCCCCACCGCAACCGGTAGTGCCGGCCGCTGGCCGGCATCACGTCCAAGCCGACCACGCATGCGGATACTCGCCAACCTGACGGGCAAGACCAGCGCGCACCGGATTCCCGAGGATGTACAGAGCTTGCCGCGCCAGCGACTCCTCAGCCCTCACTGCATGATCGAAGTAGCCAGGCTGCCATACCGTACTTCGACGGCCAGCCAGGCGATTCAAGGCAAGCGCGCTCGACGACTTCATTCGGCGCGCAATGCCTGAAAGGGGACCTCCGCGCAGCTCGAACATCCAGTGGACGTGATCCGGCATGACGACCCATGCGAGTGACTGCACCAGCCCCCGACGTTCGATGTAATGGAACTGGTCGATTACACATGCCACTGCAGCTTCGCTTTCAAAGAGCCGGCGGCGCTGATGTGTCGTCGTTGTCAGAACGTAGACCTGACCGACAATGGAACGCCGGCCCAGGCGGAGGCGGTGGCTGCTCATGCCCCATGGTGGAGCGATCATTGCGCGTTGAACGTCAGGCCATGCCTCGATGGATGTTCGGAGATGTCTGAAGTTGAATGAGGTTGCCGGCCAGCGGCCGGCACTACCGGGGGCCATGGGTTGCCGGCAGGTGGTCGGAATATGCAGGACTCACCCGCGCAGGGTGGCGCCGCCGTCCACGTACAGGTCACTCATCGCCACGTGCCCGGCCTGCTCGGAGAGCAGGAACATCACCGAATGAGCGATGTCTTCCGGGGTGGCCAGCTTGCGCAGCGGGATGCCGGCCTTGTACGTCTCCAGGCTGCCGGCGATCACCCGCTCGGCACCGTGCGCGTCCTGCCACATGCCGGTCTGCATCGGGGTCAGCGTTGAACCCGGGGCGACGATGTTGCAGCGGATGCCCAGCGGCGCCAGCTCCAGCCCGAGGCAGCGGGTGAACATCGTGGCGGCGGCCTTGGACGCGGCATAGGCGGCCATGCCGTGCCGCGGCACGCCGGCGGCATTCGAACTGACGGTGACGATCGCGCCCTGGCCTCGCGGTGACATCACCCGCGCCAGCGCACGGCCAACATGGAACACACCATCGGCGTTGACTGCGAACACCCGGCGCCAATCGGCATCCGTGGTCTCCGCAACAGCTCCCACATGCAGAACACCCGCCACGCTTGCGGCGAGGCCGATCGGCCCAATGCTGGCTTCCACACGATCCACCAGGGCGTCCACCGCTACGCTGTCGGTCACATCGAGCGCAAATGCCTGCACACGTGCATCCACTACCACAGGCGCCTCGCGGTCGGTTGCCACCACAGTGCAGCCGGCCTCGGCCAACAGCCGTACCAGTGCCTCGCCGATGCCGCCGGCGGCACCGGTCACCAGTGCCACGCGACCTTCAAAGCCGGTCAACTGCATGTTGCGATCTCCTGTTGCTCATCCCAGTGGCCCAGGCGCGCCGACAACCACGGTGCCAGCTGCGCCACCGCATCGCGTCCGGTCAGCTCGGCATGCAGGAACGGCAGTTCCAGCGCCTGCACCTTGCGCGCGTGCGTGCGCCACAACGCCGACTGCAGCTGCGGCCGCGTCTGATGATCCCGGCCAGCGCGCACGTGCACCAGCGTGCCGTCGAACGGTTGGTGGATGTGTTCGCGGATCAACCGGTTGGTGCCGGTCACCGCACGCACCACGCCATCGAGCACTACATCCGGCAGGCTACCGAGCGCACTACCGCCACGGCGCAGGAAACCAAGAATGCGTTCACGGCTGTCCAGCTCCGGATGCGCCTCCGGGTCATGGCCTGCAATCGCCAGCAGCGCACGCAATGCGGCGATGGCATCGGGTTCCGGCTCAGCCCGCCAGCATTCGCTGGGGTAGGCGTCGAGCAGCACCAGCTCGCCGACTTCGCGCCCGATTTCATGCAGGCGCACCGCCATCGCCTGGGCGAGGATGCCGCCCACCGACCAGCCCAGCAGATGCACCGGTCCCTTCGGTTGCAGCGTGACCACCCGCTGCACATAGTCATTGGCCATGGCTTCGATGCTGGACGGCAACGGCTGCTTCGGATCCAGCGCGGGCGACTGCAGGCCATATACCGGGCGTGCCGGCTGCAGGGCGCGCGCCAGCGTCCGGTAGTTCCAGGCGATGCCACCGGCCGGGTGCAGCACGAACAACGGAGTGGGCCCGTCAGCATCAGTGGCAGCCAACGCGATCACCGGCCCCAACGCGTGGTCGGCCAGCGCCGGCGGTTCGCCAATGCGCGTCGCCAATGCGGCCACGGTCGGCTGCGCGAACAAGGCACCGAGGCCGAGGTCACAGCGCCAGCGTTGTTCGATCGCCAGCAGCAGGTGCACCGCGGACAGCGAGTCGCCGCCGAGGCTGAAGAAGTCCGCATCGACCGCCACGGGCGCTTCACGCCCGAGTGCCTGGGCAAACAGCACCGCCAGCTCCTGTTCCAGCGGCGTGCGCGGCGCCAGTCCGGCAATCTCGTTCTGCGGCGGCTTCGGCAACGCGTTGCGGTCGAGCTTGCCGTTGGCGGTCACCGGCCACTGATCCACGCCAACGAACGCCGACGGCACCATGTAGTCCGGTACGTGCGTGGCCAGCTGGCTGCGCAGCATCACGGCATCGGCAAGCGCCGCTGGCACATAGGCCACCAGCCGGGCATCGCCCGGCGTGTCCTGGCGCAGCAGCACTTCCACGCGCTCCATGCCCGGCAGCTCGCGCAGTGCCGCCTCGATCTCGCCCAGCTCGATGCGCAGGCCGCGCAGCTTCACCTGGTGGTCGCTGCGGCCCAGGTATTCGACTGCGCCATCGCTCCGCCAACGCCCCACGTCGCCGGTGCGGTAGATGCGCTCCCCTGGCAGGAAGGGATCGGCCAGGAAGCGTTCGGCGGTCAGGTCATCGCGGCCGAGATAGCCACGCGCCAGCTGCACGCCGCCCAGATACAGATCGCCCGGCACACCCACCGGCAGCGGCTGCATCCGCGCGTCAAGCACGTACAGGCGTGTGTTCCAGACCGGGAAGCCGATCGGTACCGGCCGTGAGCGGTCCTGCGCAGAGGCCGGCCAGTAGCTCACGTCCACGGCCGCTTCGGTCGGGCCATACAGATTGTGCAGTTCGGCCTGCATGCGCGCATTGAAACGATCACGCAACGACGCGTCCAGCGCTTCGCCACTGGTGAACACGCGGCGCAGCTGCAGGTCTTCAGAGGCCGGCGCGGCAAGGAACGCGTCGAGCATCGACGGCACGAAATGCGCGGTGGTGATGCCATGCGCACGGATCAGCCGCGCCAGCTCGGTCGGATCTCGATGCGCGTCCGGGCCCGCCACCACCAGCGTCGCGCCGCACAGCAGCGGCAGGAAGAACTCCCAGACCGAAACATCGAACGTGGCCGGGGTTTTCTGCAGAACACGGTCATCGGAACGGATGCCGTAGTGCTCGCGCATCCACAGCAGGCGGTTGACGATGGCGCGGTGCTCGATGACGACGCCCTTCGGCTCGCCGGTCGAACCGGAGGTATAGATCACATAGGCTGCATCGCTGGGCGCCGGATCGGCCCACGGTGCTGCGAAACTCAGCGCGGTCCATTGATCGGGGGCAAGCACCGGCACACCGTCCATGCGCGCCGATACCTCTGCCGCAGCCAGTACGCACGCCGGCTGCGCCGAGGCGAGAATACGCGCGAGGCGCTCATCGGGATGGGCAAGGTCCAGCGGCAGGTAGGCGGCACCCGCACGCAGCACCGCCACCAGCGCGATCACCAGTTCCAGCGAGCGCGGCAATGCCACCGCCACCACACTGCCCGGACCGACCGCCATCGCGCGCAGTTGTGCCGCCAGCGCGAAACTCCGCGCTTCCAGCGTTGCGTAGTCCAGCGTGGTGTCGCCGAACACCAGCGCAGGCGCGTGCGGATCACGGTCCATGCCCTGCTGCAGCAGTTCAACCAACGTAGTCTGTGGCAGCGCATGCGCGGTGGCATTGAAACCATGCACCACCTGCTGCGCTTCTGCGACGGTGGCCAGCGGCACCGCCGCGATGTCTCCGGCCTCCAGCGCCGCCGATACGAAATGCAGCAACCGGGTCGCGTGCGCCTCGACATCCTCCCGACTGTACAACGCGGGATTGGCTTCGATCTCCAGATCCAGCAGGTGCTGGCCGTCGCCACGGAAGCCCAGCGTCAGATCATCCACCGGCCCGGTGCACAGCACTTCCAGCGTCGCCCGCACGCCGTTCAGTGCCAGTGGCTTGTAGAACGGCTGCACATTCACCAGCGGACCGTGCAGGCGCTGCTGCGCGCCCACCAGGCCCAGGTCGCGGCGCAACTGCTCGCCACGGTAGCGGCCGTGCTTGCGGCCCTGGCTGAGCTGCCGGCCCAATGCCCGGGTAAACGCCTCGGCACTGCCCTCGCCGGCCGCCACCCGCAGCGGCAGCACATTCATCACCATCGCCGGCACCCGCGCCGATGCGTTGCCGAGCCGCCCCATGTAGGGCACCCCCAGCACCACTTCATCGGCGGCGCTCATCCGCCGCAGGTACTCGGCCGACAACGCGGCCAGCACATCCGGCCAGGGCTGCAGCCAACGCACCGATGCCTGCAGCAGCTGCTCACGGAATGCAGCATCGAGCGGCTGCACCCAGCGCAGCGCGTCGTCACTGGCCGCGAGCGTACCGGCCAGGCCCGCGCCCGCCGGCGCGCCCTGCATCTGTTCGCGCCACCACTGCCCGGCTTGCGTGCGGCGCGGGTCGGCACGATAGGCGGCATCATCGGCCAGCACGCCCGCCAGTCCCGGCAGTGCCTCACCCGCACGACCGGCATACAAGGCGCATACGCGATCAGTGAACAGCGCCATGCCATAGCCATCGGCTGCAAGGTGATGCACACGCAGATACCAGACCCAGCGCTGGCCACCCAGATCGAACAACACCTGCTGGCTTATGCGGTCGCGGGTCGGATCGACCGCGCTGAGCCGGTCGGCCTGCATCAGGGCACGCGCCGCCGATGCCGGGTCGGTATCGCCGGATAGATCGCGCACCGACAGCAGCGGCACATGCGTCGGGTCATGCCACTGCAGCGGCTGGCCATCGGCACCTTCGGCAAAGCGCAATGCGAAGGCCTCGGTTTCAACCGCCGCCCGGTTGGCAGCCGCCATGAATGCGGCCACGTCCAGCGCACCCTCGATCCACACGGCATGCGCGGTATTGAACGACGGATTCTCCGGTGCCAGCCGCTGTGCGAACCACAGTCCGGCCTGGGCCTCGGTCAGCGCCACCGGCGTGGCCAGCGCGGCGGCGTTCATGCGTTCTGCGCGGCCTGCAGCGTCTGCACCACACCCCACCACTGGCGCAGCGTGGTGTGTTCGGCCAGCTGCGAGAACTCCAGTGGCAGGCCGGTGTTGCCCCAGGCCAGGACCAGGCCGAGCATGCGCATCGAATCCAGGTCCAGATCGATCAGGTTGTCGTCGTCACCGATCTCGGCCGGCGTACATTCCAGAACGCGCGCCACGTCGGCACGCATCCGCTCCAGATCCAGCATCTCACCCGTGGCAGCCATCACAGCACCTCCAGCAGCTGATCGGTGGTCATCGGCACGCCACAGGTGCGTGCGATCCAGTGCAGCGCCTGATCGTGATCGGCACGCGAAAAGTCCGCCACCGCATCGGCTGCGATGAACGCCTCGATATCGCGCTGGAAGGCCTCGACCGCGGTCGCGGTGCAGCCGATATGGGCGTACACGCCGGTCACCAGCAACTGGTCCCGCCCACGCACTCGCATCAGCGTCTCCAGGTTGCTGCGCTGGAACGCGCTGTAGCGGTGCTTCACCAGCACATGCTCGCCCGGCTGTGGTGCCAGCGCCTCGATGATCGGCTCATGATCGGCACTGCGGCGCATGCCCGGGCCCCACAGGTCGGCCTGCAGGCCACGGTCGCGGCGGTCCTGGTCGCCATGCTGGGCGGTGTAGAACACCGGAATGCCATGTGCGCGACAATGCGCCAGCAGGCGCGCGATGTTGTCCACCGCCGGCCGCAGCGGCGCGTTTCCGGCATCGAACGCGGCCAGGAAGTAGCGCTGCATGTCGTGTACCAGCAGCGCGACACGATCGCGCTGCGGGCGCCAGGGCCCGCGCGCCTGCGGCAGTTCGGCAGCGGTCGGCAAGGAATAGTTGGTGATGCGGGGCAGCGCCATCAGCGCGTTCCTCCTGTCTGTTGCAGATGACGCGCGCGCAGCTGCGCGCGCAGTTCGCGGCGGCTGATCTTGCCGACCGCAGTGGTATCGAAGCTTTCGACGAACACGACCTGGTCCGGCACCTTGAACGCGGCCAGGCCGCGCGTACGCATCCAGGCCTTCAGTGCCGGCGCCTTGATCGGCTCACCCTGCTGGATCACGAAGGCGCAGCTGCGCTCACCGAGATACTCGTCGGGAATGGAGACCACGGCGGCGTCGAACACACCCGGGTGGGCCAGCAGGTGGTCCTCGATCTCTTCGGCGGAGATCTTCTCGCCCGCGCGGTTGATGTGGTCACCGGCACGGCCCTGCACCACCAGATAGCCGCCGGCCAGCTGCTGCACGCGGTCACCGGTGCGGTAGAAGCCGTCGTCGGTGAACGAGCGCGCATTGGCCACCGCATCATTGTGATAGCCACGGATGGTGTACGGGCCGCGGGTCAGCAGATGGCCCACTTCGCCTTCGGCCACCGGCTGGTCGTGGTCATCGACCACGCGCACTTCGTCGTCCGGGCTGATCGGCCGGCCCTGGCAGGCCACGATCAGTTCCTCCGGATCATCCAGGCGGGTGTAGTTGACCAGGCCCTCGGCCATGCCGAACACCTGCTGCAGGGTGCAGCCCAGGCCGTCGATCACGCGCCGCGCGGCTTCAGGCACCAGTTTGGCACCGCCCACCTGCAGCACCTGCAGGCTGGACAGATCGTGCGGAGTGGTTGCCGCTGCCTGCGCCCACAGCAGCGCCAGCGGCGGCACCAGGCCACAGCAGGTCACGCGCTCGCGGGCGATCAGCGGGAAGGCCGCATCCGGGCCGGGACCGGGGCTGAGCACCACGCGGGCGCCGGCATACAGCGCACCGAAGAAGCCGGGCGAACTCATCGGGAAGTTGTGCGCGGCCGGCAGCGCGACCAGGTAGACGCTGTCGCGGTCGATGCCGCAGAGGTCATTGCTGGCGCGGAACGAGTAGATGTAGTCGTCGTGCGTGCGCGGGATCAGCTTGGACAGGCCGGTGCTGCCACCGGAGATCTGCAGGAACGCCACCGACTGCGGGTCCGGGTCGGCCGGCAGCTCGCTGCGATCGCCCTGCAGCGCCTGCAGCGCGGTGAACTCCGCCGCATCGCCGTCGATGACCACGTGGCGCAGCGCCGGCACCTCGGCCTGCAGCGCCCGCGCCAGTCCGCGATGATCAAAGCCATCGTGCAGGTCGGCAGTGATGTAGGCACTGGCCTCGGCCTTGTTCGCGAAGTGCACCAGCTCGGTGATGCGATGCGCAGGCAGTGCGTACACCGGCACCAGTCCGGCCCGGAACAGGCCACAGATCGTAGTGATGAAGCCGGCGGTGTTGCCCAGCTGCACCAGCACCCGCTCACCGGGCTGCAGGCCGAGTGCCAGCAGGCCCGCGCCGATGCGTCCGGCCTCATGCCACAGCTGCGCGTAGCTCAGGCGGATATCACCGGCGACCACCGCGATGTCATCCGCATAGCGTTCCGCGCGCTCGCGCAGGAACGCCGGGAAGGTCTCGCCCCGCCAGTGGCCGGCCTCGCGATAGCGCGCCATCAGTTCATCAGGCCACACCTGCTGCAGTGGCAGGCGGGAGGAATCAGTGGAGGTAGTCATGCGGCAGGCTCGATGACGGGCGCGGATTCCTGGACACCCAGCGCGTTCAACAGGGCAGCGAACTTCGCCGCGGTTTCGGCCACCTCGGCCTCGGGTTCCGATTCGGCGACGATGCCGGCACCGGCATACAGGCGCAGCTGCGTGCCCTGCAGGCGTGCGCAGCGGATCGCCACGTACCAGTCGCCGTCACCCTGCGCATCCAGCCAGCCCACGGCGCCGGCGTAGAAGCCGCGCGGCACCGGTTCCAGTTCGCGGATGCGCTGCAGTGCCGCCAGCCGCGGCGTACCGCAGACCGCCGGCGTGGGGTGCAGCTGTGCCAGCAGTTCGGCGGCAGACGTCTGCGGATCCTTCAGGGTGGCATGGATGCGGGTGCCCAGGTGCCACATGCTGGCGGTGGCATGCAGCATCGGCCGTGGCTGTGCATCGATGTGGCTGCAGTACGGTGCCAGGCCCTCGACGATGGCGTCCACCACATGGCGATGCTCGTCATGGTCCTTGGTCGAGGCCAGCAGCGCCTGCGCGGCACGCTCGTCCTCGGCAGCATCGGCGCTGCGGCGTGCTGACCCGGCGAGCGGATGCGACAACAGTTCGGCACCGCGCTTGCGCAGCAGCAGTTCCGGGGTTGCCCCCACCAGCCACGCCGGCGCCTGGCCCAGCTCCACCGGCAACGGCACCGCGTAGGTCGCCACCGACGGATCCGCGCCCAGGCGTGCCAGCAGCACGTCCGGCGACAGCGCCTGGCGGGTGCGCGCCAACAGGCTGCGCGCCAGCACCACCTTGTGCAGGTTCTGCTCGGGCGCACGCAGGACCTGCACCGCCGCGGCAACCGCTGACGCATAGTCCTGCGGCACAGGCTCGGCCCGCAGGGCGCCGTCCAGCGGCGGTGCGGCCTGCGGTTGCAGTGCCAGCGCAGGCAGCAGGCGCTCGGGCTGGTACAACGCATCGTCCGCGCGCGGTTCGAACGGCACCGCGCCAACCAACAGGCCCGGACCACCGCGCTGCTGGGCAAAGAACTCCGAAACGCGCTCTGCCAGCGTCGCCAGTGCACCGACCGGCAGCGCGGCGCGGCACCCGCGTGCGTGCACGTGCTGGCCCGCATGCTGCAGCAGGAACAGCGACGCGTCGTCGGTGTTCTCCTGCGGCGCTGGCGCAGCCTCCGGCCACGCGCCCTGCATCAGGGAATCGTTCATGGGGTCTCCTTCATCCGATGCGCTGCGGCCAGCGCGCACAGCAACAGCAGCAGCGCGCCGACCAGCAGGTAAGGCAGGCTTGGCCCGCCGCGATACAACAGCGTGCCGAGCATCGGCCCGGCCACCATGCCCAGCCCCTGCGCGGCCGCCACCGTGCCGGCCGCGGCGCCCTGCTCGTGCGCCTCCACCGCATCGGCGGCCAGCGCCTGGAACGAGGGGAATACGAAACCCATGCCGAACGCGGCCAGCGCGTACGCCGCCGGCAACTGCCAGGCCTGCTGCACGCCGGCCACCGAAGCGAAACCGATGCCGGAAATCAACGCACCCAGGATGATCCAGCGCCGCGGATGCACCTCCAGCTTCATCACCAGCGCCTGCGCCAGGATCAGGCCGACGCCGACCGCCGTGAGCGCGATACCCGCCATGCGGGCGCCCGCCGCTGCATCCAGGCCGAGGCGGTCGATCGCGAAGAAGCCGACCGTGACCTGCGCGATGGTCACCGAGACCATCGCAATGAACGCCGCCAGCTGTGGCAGGCGCAGGCGTGGATCGAGACGGCTCATCGGCTGGCGGCGTTGCGCAGAAGCGCTCTCCACCGGCGGCGTGGCCGGCAGCCGCCAGGCCAGCAATGCCAGCGCAAGCAGCGGCAACAGTGCGGCCACATACAGCGCCAGCGACAGATTCGTATAGGCCAGCCAGCCAGCGGCGGCCGGGCCAAGCACCATCCCCAGTGCGTTGGCGCTGCCCAGGCGGGCGAGGAATTTCGCACGCTGCCCGGTCGGTGCCTTGTCGGCGATCAGCGCGGCAGCGGTAGGAGGCACCGCGGCGTAGAACAGGCCGATCAGGCCACGCGCACCGACCAGCACGAGCACCGATACCAACACCGGCGGCACCGCCTGCAGGGCCACGTCGATGAACACCGCCAGCGCGATGTAGACCACGGTGTAGGCACTCATCGCCAGCATCAGCACGCGCTTGCGGCCGATGCGGTCGCTGAGCTGGCCCCACGGGCGCGCGGCCAGCATCCACAACACACCGGCGGCGGTGACCGAGAGGCCGGCATGCCACTCGGACAAACCGAGCATGCGGACCACCGGGCCGATCACGGCGACAAAGGACATCATCGCCATGGTGCCGATCAGGGCAGCCAACACCAGCGCCGGCAAGCCGGGAACGACGGGACGTGCGTGCATGAAACACCAGCCGTAACAGGAAAGGATGGCCGGGCGCGTCTGTACGCCCCCGCCCGGCATCAGTCCTGCTGAGGGCCCGATGCCATCCTTAAATGATAACGGCTCGTATTTGCATTTGATACCCATTCTCTTGAATGGTCATGCAACAGTGGGTTCAGCGCATTGCACGCAGGCCCAGCAGACCACGGCGCTTGAACCACCACTCCAGCGGCAGCGTCACCAGCGGCGGGATCGCCGCCAGCAGGGCCAGGGCACTGGCCCACCACGGCCAACGCAGGCGTACTGCCGCGAACAGCGTCACCGCCACGTAGACCAGGAACGCCACGCCGTGCAGGGGGCCGAACAGCTTGACCAGCGCAACGTTGGCCATCGGGCCGTACTTCATCCACATGCCGATGAGCAGGCCGGCCCAGGTCACGGCCTCGATGAAAGCGACCGCCGCGAACAGGCGTCCAGTCGGGTGCATGGGGGAACGTTGGGTCACGCGGAGCTCCGTCATCGGGATATCAAATGCGAATGATACGCAGATGCGAACCCCATGTAGAGTCGAGCCGTGCTCGACTGCTGGAACGTGTCCACCAGGGTGGACACCTACCGGAGCACATCCGGCAGAACCTGCTCGCCGATCTCGCGCAGCACGGCGTCCATCGGTCGTCCGTTGTCGACCAGATTGAACATCACATGCGCCACGCCCTGCGCATGCACGCGCCGCAGATAGTCGCGCAGCCCGTCGCGGCCGACCTTCAGGCCCAGCGGCAATGGCTCGGCGGGCGCCTGCGGATCCGCCTGCAGGTCCAGCTGCATCGACTGCACGAACGGCTTGCCTGCCCCGCCGCGCTGCACCAGCGCCTGCTGCCACAGGCCGATGCGCCCTTCCTGCGCAACCTCCTCGCGGTGATAGGTGGCCCAACCTTCGGCCTCACGCGCGATCCACTGCAGGCTCTGCCGCGCAGTACCCACCACCAGCATCGGAATGCGCGTCGCCGGTGCCGGCAGCACATCGAAGCCACCGGTCGCCTGCAGTACGGCGGTCCGCTCATCGGCCTCCGGTGACAGTGCCGCGCGCAACAACGTCCAGCGCTCACGGAACGTCGCCGCCCTGCCCTCCAGATCCTCGCCGAACGCAGCAAATTCTTCCGGGCGGTCACCCGAACCCAGCCCGAGCACGAAGCGCCCGCGACTGATCCGGTCCAGGCTCAGCGCCAACTTCGCCACCTGCAACGGCTGCCGCAGCGGCAGCACAATGGCTGCGCTGCCGACCACGATGCGCTCGGTCGCTGCAGCCAGCATGCCCAGCCACAGGAACGGGTCATCCAGCGCACTCGCTGTTGCATCCGGGCCCTGCGGCACCATCAATGGCACGTCGCGCGTCCATAGCGCGGCGAAGCCAAGATCATCGGCCAGCCGTGCGATGCGCCGCGCCTCGTCCGGATCGGCCAGTCCATACGCCGCAACCGGCGTCATCAGGCCCAGGCTCAGTCCTTGTTGAGGAAACAACGAAGCATGGGCGGGATTGAATTCACTCATGCCGCCAGCTTAGCCTGCAGGTCTGCGGCAACGATGATGCGCCGCCCACCACAGGAAGAACACTGCATGCCAAGGATCCGCCCTGCCCACGCCGATGACCTGCCTGCGATCAGCGCGGTATGCCTGGCTGCGTTCACTGCAGCGGTGGCGCCTTCGCTCAGCGCTGCCGGTATCGCCACCTTCGGCAGTGTCGCAGCAGCCGACGCATTTGGTGCGCGCCTGCAGGGTGACAACCACATCCTGTTGGCCGAACAGGATGCGCGCGTGGTCGGCGTGGTCGAACTGAAGGAGGGCCGGCACCTGGCAATGCTGTTCGTCGATCCCGCCTGCCAGGGCCAGGGCATCGGCCATGCCTTGTTCGAAGCCGTGCTGCCGCAGGTACGCGAGCCGGTACTGACAGTGCGCGCCTCGCTCAACGCAGTGCCTACCTACCTGCGCTATGGCTTTGTGCTGGATGGGGAGGTCGGCGAGTTCAACGGGCTGGTGTACCAGCAGATGGTGCGGGCAGCGGCCTGAAGGCATCCGCCCGGCAATGCCCGGTGGGCGTCATGCCCTGCGGCACGCCTGTCATAAGCAAACTGAATCAGCAGGCTCCCCGGCGGTTCCTACAATGGCCTGTCACCCTGCCCTTCGAGATGCTGCCGATGCGCGTCGCGCTTTCCGTGTTGCTGCTGGCTTCGGCGCTGAGCGCCTGCACCCCGGCCCCGGTATCCACCGCCAATTCCGCCGAGGCACCCGCGCCGGCATCCGCCATCGCCTGGCGCCAGGGCGATGTGGACGATGCCTTCGCCGAAGCCGCCGACAGCGGCAAGCCGGTGCTGCTGTACTGGGGTGCGGTCTGGTGCCCGCCGTGCAACCAGCTCAAGGCGGGCCTGTTCAAGGACCCGGCCTTCATCGCGCTGACCAGCAAATTCGTTCCCGTCTACCTGGATGGCGACGAGGAAGGTGCGCAGGCCTGGGGCGAACGCTTCGGCGTACGCGGCTATCCCACGCTGATCGTGCTGGACCCACAGCGCAACGAAATCACCCGCGTGGCCGGTGGCAATGACGCCGCCGAACTGACCCGGGCCCTGACCGTCGCTGCAGGCCGCCGCAGTGCTGTTGCCGCCACCTTGGCCACCGCGCTGGCAACGCCAGACCGGCTGGCCGCCGAAGACTGGCAGGTGCTGGGTGACTACGGCTGGGAAGTGGACGCCAACCGCCTGGCCGGCGAGCGCAGGAGCCAGGACGTGCTGCGCCAGTTGTCCAGGGCGGCACCCGACGCCGCCCTGCAGCGCCGTTTCGCCCTGCTGGCTCTGGCCACAGCCGAAAAGCCCGATGCCTCGCCCACCGAAGTGCGCGAGCTGCTGCAGGCCGTACTGGCACAACCGGCGGAAGTGCGCCGCAACCGTGAATTGCTCGGCTATGCAGGCGTGCAGCTGGTCAAGCAGGCCAGTGCCGGGCCGGCCACGTCCAACACCCTGGGCCAGCAATTGCTGGTCGCACTGGAGCGCGCCGATGCCGAGCGCGGTGATCGCGCCGACGACGCGTTGTCGCGTGCGCTGACCGAAGTATCGCTGGCCCGCCAGCAACAGCCCAAGGGCGCACTGCCCGCGCCGCTGGTCGAGCGGGTCAAGCAGCGCGTGGCCGCTGCTGATGCCGCCGCCACCGATGCGCATGCACGCCAGGCCACGATCAGCAGCGCGGTGTACGCATTGCGCGAGGTAGGTGACGACGCGGGTGCCGAGGCGCTGTTGCTGGCCGAGCTGAAGCGCAGCGAGCAGCCGTACTACTACATGCCCGAGCTGGCCGAACTGGCCGAGCAGCGCGGCGACACCGCCGGTGCGCTGGAGTGGTTGAAGCGCGCCTACGATGGTGCACAGGGCCCGGCCACCCGCGTGCAATGGGGCGTGCTGTACGTGGAAGGCCTGCTGAAGCTGGCGCCGGACGATGCACCACGCATCGAGCAGGCGACTGCGTCGCTGATCGCCGAGCTGGAGGCACAGCCGTCGGGTTACCACCAGCGTACTCGCCAGCGTTTCGAGCGCCTGGCCGGGCAGTTGAAGGCGTGGAGCGGCAAGCACCAGGGTGCGGAGACGCTGGCACGGCTGCAGCAGCGGATGCAGCAGGCGTGTGGTGACCAGGTGGATGGCGCCTGCAAGGACTGGTTGAGTTGAGTTGATGAAAGCGCTGGCGGCGGGTTCGCCTGCCGGCGCTTTTGTTGATCCGTGTGGGAGGGGGCGGGGGCCGCGCATCAGCGCGCCGGTCAGGGTTCGGAAAGCGGGTTCTGGTAGTGGCGGGGCGGGGGGGGGCCCCCCCCCGTCGCGGGATGGCGGGCCCCCGCCGGGCCGAC
>NZ_JAWIRU010000001.1:0-69220 GCF_036320025.1 Stenotrophomonas sp. SMYL86 | reverse complement strand
GCGGGGGCCTGGTGGCGGCGGCGGCGGCCCCCAACCCCCCCCGGGGGGGGGGCCCCCCCCGCGCCCGCCACTACCATGCCTCCGTCTTGACCTCTTGATCTATTGACCTCAACCAATGTTGAGGTGCGATAACAGTCTCCCCACGGCCAGCCCCCTCTGGCCTTCCCCACGGAGATTGCTTCGATGTCGTACTCGCTTCCCCCGCTCCCCTATGCCTATGACGCCCTTGAGCCGCATTTCGATGCGCGCACGATGGAAATCCATCACAGCAAGCACCACCAGACCTACGTCAACAACCTCAATGCCGCCATCGAGCAGGCCGGCATCGCCGAGCAGCCGGTCGAGGCGCTGATCGCCAACCTCGATGCAGTGCCCGAGGCGCAGCGTGGCGCAGTCCGCAACAACGGCGGTGGCCACGCCAACCACAGCCTGTTCTGGACCGTGCTCAGCGCCAACGGCGGCACGCCCGATGATGAGCTGGCCGCCGCCATCGACCGCGATCTGGGTGGCTTCGATGCCTTCAAGGAGGCCTTCACCAAGGCCGCGCAGACCCGCTTCGGCAGTGGCTGGGCCTGGCTGACCAGCGATCGCGACGGCCGCCTGAAGGTTGAAAGCAGCGCCAACCAGGACAGCCCGTTGATGGGTGCAACGGTCGGCCTGTCCGGCAATACCCCGATCCTCGCACTGGACGTCTGGGAACACGCCTACTACCTGCACTACCAGAACCGCCGCCCGGACTACATCGGTGCGTTCTTCAACATCATCAACTGGGCCGAGGTCGGCCGGCGCTACCGCCAGGCCCGGGCCTCATGAGCGGCGAGACACTGCCGTACGCCGGGCCGTGGGCGGGGGTCTTCCCCGCCCCGGCCCCGGTGCCGTCGGTCGAGATGCCGCCGCGTGCCCTGCGGCGGCTGCTCGGCCACTTTCCTACCGGCGTGGCCATCGTCTGCGCGCGCGATGCGCAGGGCAAGCCCATCGGCCTGACCATCAATTCGTTTGTGCCGGTGTCATTGCAGCCGCCACTGGTGCTGTGGAACCTGGCGTTGCACGCGCAGAGTCTCTCCACCTTCCAGCGCGCCACCCGCTTTGCGATCAGCGTGCTGGCGGCCGACCAGGAAGCACTGGCCCGGCGCTTTGCCGATCCGCAGGTACGCAACCGCTTCGACGGTCTGGCATTGCTGGATGACGACGAGGACGCCCCACCGCGCATCGCCGGTGCGGTAGCGCACCTCACCTGTACCCGCCACGCGCAGTGGCCGGTCGGCGATCACCTGCTGCTGGCCGGCCGCATCATCGAAGTGCACGAGAACGGAGGCGCGCCGCTGCTGTTCCATCGCGGCCGCTTCCAGCCGGGACCGGCCGAGCTGCTGGTGGAGGTGCGCTGATGAACATCGAGACTCTGGAATGCATGCTGGCCAGCGGCAAGGACGGCGCGCTGCTGCGCTTCGGCCTGGGCAAGGGCTGGCTGGATGCCGGCAACCCGGTGCGCGCAGCGACCCATCTGGGCCGTTGCGTGGTCCTTGATCCGCAGTATTCGGCGGCGTGGAAGCTGCTGGGCAAGGCCTGGCTGGCCAGTGGCCAGCCGCAGGCGGCGCGCGAAGCGTGGCAACGCGGGCTGAGCGTGGCCGGCAGCAAGGGCGACCAGCAGGCACGCAAGGAAATGCAGGTGTTCCTGCGACGCCTGGACCGCGAGCAGGCGGATCTGGCGAAAGCGGGCTGAGTCGATCAGCCCGCGTTGGCCGATGCCGGTGCGGACATGATGTCCGACATCGGCAGGCGGCGCGGCTTGCTCGGGAACGCGTGGCGCAGGATGCGCCAGACCACCTGGCCGAACTGGCGCGGCAGCGAGCCGTTGTTGTAGTGCTGGCCGTAGCGGCGGCAGATGTCCTTCACTTCCTTGGCGATGGCCGCATAGCGGTTGGCCGGCAGGTCCGGATAGAAGTGGTGCTCGATCTGGTGGCTGAGGTTGCCCGACAGCACGTTGATCAGGAAACCGCCACTGATGTTCGACGAACCGCGCAGCTGGCGCAGGTACCAGTGACCGCGCGACTCATTGCGCAGGCACTCCTTCGGGAAGGTTTCCGACTCAGCGGTGAAGTGGCCGCAGAAGATGATCACATAGGTCCAGATGTTGCGCAGGCCGTTGGCGACCAGGTTGCCCAGCATCACCGTGAGGAAGAACGGGCCGGCCAGCAGCGGGAAGAACACGTAGTCCTTCAGCACCTGACGGGCCATTTTTCGCGCCACCGGGCGGGTCTGCATCCACATTGCACGGCCACTGATGCGGCCCTTCAGCCAACGGCCCAGGCGCAGGTCCTGCGCGGCCACGCCCCACTGGAACAGCAGCGCGAAGATCGGCGCGATGATCGGCTGCAGCAGGTAGAACGGCTTCCAGCGCTGTTCCGGGAAGATGCGCAGCAGGCCGTAGCCGATGTCATCGTCCATGCCACGCACGTTGGTGTAGGTGTGGTGGCGGAAATTGTGGGTCTTGCGCCAGTTGTCGGCGGTGGCAACGATGTCCCACTCGTAGGTGTTGCCGTTGAGCTTGGGGTCGCCGGTCCAGTCGAACTGGCCGTGCATGACGTTGTGGCCCAGCTCCATGTTCTCAAGGATCTTCGAGAGCGCCAGCAGCAGCGTGCCGGTGATCGCGGCCGGCCACAGCAGCGGCATCCAGAACAGTGGCGAGAACGCCGCCAGGAACAGCAGGCCACGGCCACCCACGCCAAACCAGCGTACGGCGGCGGCCACGCGGCGGATGTAGCGGGTATCGGAGGCGCCGAGGCTGCCGATCACACGGTCGCGGATCGCGTCGAGTTCCTCACCGAAGGCATGCATCTCGGCAGTACTCAGGGCACGGTCGGTAGCGCGGGTCATGGCAGGCGTCCTCAGAGATCCAGGGTCAGGTCGGTGGTCGGTGCGCTCACGCAGATCCGCACCGGCTGTGCCGATTCGGACTGCAGGTCGCCGGTGCGCAGGTGGCGGGTGGCGCCACTGACGCGGTCACAGCTGCAGCTGTTGCAGATACCCATGCGGCAGCCGTGTTTGGGCTTGATGCCGTGGGCTTCGAGGCTTTCCAGCAGCGAGCGGCCACGCGGCACGCTCAATTGGCGGCCACTGCGCGCAAGCGTCAGCGACACCTCACCTTCGCTGCTGGCATCGCGCAGCGGCACCGGCGGTGTGAAGGCTTCGGCCTGGAAACCGGCCACCTGGTGCGCCAGACGCTCGCGCGCGGCGGCAACGAAGCCATCCGGGCCGCAGGCCAGCACATGGCGCTGCGCCAACGGCGTGTCATCGCCGGCCACCTGCAGATCGTGGGTATCGATACGCGCGGCCGGTGCTTCGCCTTCGCGGGTGGTCAGCAGGTGCACGCGCAGGTTCGGGTTCGCTGCGGCCAGCGCCTGCAGTTCATCACGGAACTGCAGGTGGGCGGCGGTGCGTTCCCAGTAGAACAGGTCCACCGGCGCCGCCAGCGGGCGCTGGCAGGCCTCGCGCAGCAGGCTGCGCATCGGCGTGATGCCACTGCCGGCCGCCAGCAGCAGCACCGGCGCCGCGGCCGGCATATGGAATTCGCCGAAAGCGGCATCGAGACGGAACAGTTCGCCCGGCTGCGCATGGTTGACCAGATGCTGGCTGACCCGGCCGCCGTCGATCGCCTTGACGGTGATCGCCAGCTCGCGCCGACCGAGTGCGGTCGGGCTGTAGCTGCGCTGCCACAGGCGTCCTTCAATCTCGACGCCGAGGGTGACGTGCTGGCCGGCACGCATACCGGCCCAGTGCCGGTTGGTGCGCAGGACCAGGGTCGCCGCGCCCTCGCCGGCCGGCTCGCGCCGGACCAGGCGGGCCACCGGCTCGCGCAGTGTCCACAGGGGATTGAGCTGGCCCGCCCAGAAATCGAACAGCGACGGCGAGACCCAGCGGTACGGAGAGAACAGGGACGGACGGACGACAGCGCTCATGGGCGCACTATACGGGCGCACATACACCTGTGTATACATGTGTATATTGAACCGGATTGGGTATGATTCAGCCTCGCCCCACCGGAACCCCCATGGCCGCCGCCACCGCCTTGTCGACGCCCGAAGATGCCAACAGCCCGGCCCGCCGTACGGTGAGTCGCGAGGATCTGCTGGCTGCTGCCCTGAAACTGATCGGGCCGCACCGCAGCCTGTCCACGCTCAGCCTGCGCGAAGTGGCGCGTGAGGCTGGCATCGCGCCGAACAGCTTCTACCGGCAGTTCCGCGACATGGACGAACTGGCCGTGGCGCTGATCGATGCGGCCGGCCGCTCGCTGCGCACCATCATCGGCGAGGCCCGGCAGCGCGCCACCTCCACCGCCACCAGCGTGGTGCGGGTCTCGGTGGAGACCTTCATGGAACAGCTGCGCGCCGACGACAAGCTGCTGCACGTGCTGCTGCGCGAGGGCGCGGTCGGCTCGGACGACTTCAAGCACGCGGTCGAACGCGAGCTGCACTATTTCGAGGAAGAGCTGCAGCACGACCTGGTGCGCCTGGCCGCACTGGATGGCGCCGTACTGCATGCCCCGGAACTGGTGGCCAAGGCCATCACCCGGCTGGTGTTCGCGATGGGTGCCACCGCCATGGACCTGCCGCCGGAGAAGGATCCGGAGCTGGTCGAACAGATCTCCACGATGATCCGCATGATCATCGTCGGCGCGCGTACCCCCGCCGCGTTCCGCCGCGGCTGATCGAGGTCCCTGGGTCGGACCCCTTTCCAGAGGAAAGGGCTCTGACCCGCCCCAGCTCCATGAAGCCCGCCACGCAGTGCAGGCCGGTGCCCAGCTGCAGCTGGGCCAGCGCTGGAGCGCATGGGGTGACCTGCGTGTGCAGCGTGGCGACAGCGGCTATCGCAACCACGGTGCCCAGGTCGGCCTGCGCGCCGCCTGGTAAGCCCCTCGCCGCCCCGGGGCCAGACCGGGGCGGCGTTCCTCGATTTCGATCGCACCCTGCCGGGCATGACATCCGGCAGGGTTCTGGCGTTGATTTGTAATGTTATAACACTGTCGTCCGCGATGTTCTGATCCTGCTTCCGGCTTCGTGATTGCACGGACTTATTTATATAGCCGTTGCTATATCTATGACCCTCTGCTTTCATATGCGTCAGCCAGGTCGCCCTCGCCGCCTTTCCTCTCCCAAGGACGACGCCTTCATGCCCGTTTCCAGACCCCTTTCCCGCCGGCTGCCTCTGGCTGCCGCCATCGCCCTGACCCTGCCGTTGCCCGTGCTGGCAGCCACACCAAAGCCGACCGAGCTGGACCGTGTGCAGGTCAAGGTCAGCACTGCCACCCGCAGCGAACGCCTGCTGTCCGATGTGCCGATCCGCACCGAAGTGCTGCGCAAGGAAGACATCGCGCTGCGCGCGGCCACTGACTTCTCGCGTGCCGCAGAGCTGATCAACGGCCTGCGCGTGGAAAGCAACTGTCAGAACTGCAACACCAGCGAGGTACAGCTGCTGGGCCTGCCCGGCGCCTACAACCAGCTGTTGTTCGATGGCATCCCGCTGCTGTCCACGCTGGGCAGCGTGTACGGGCTGGAACAGATTCCGGCCGGCTTCGTCGACCGCATCGAAGTGGTCAAGGGCGGCGGCTCGGCACTCTATGGGCCGGGCGCGGTGGCCGGTGTGATCAACCTGATTCCCCCGCTGCCGGCGCGCAGCGGTGGCCATGTGCAGGCCGGCGTGGATGTGCTGAAAGGCACACCGCAGAAGAACGCCGACGTGCGCCTCGACCTGGTGGCCAAGGACGCCGACGCCGGGCTGTCGGTGATTGCCCAGCGCAACTGGAACAGCGGCATCGACTACAACGCTGACGGCTACACCGAGATCACTCGCAAGAACCTCAAGGTCGGCGGACTGCAGGCCTGGTATGCGCCCACACCGGGCACACGGCTGCGCCTGGACCTGCAGGTGACCGATGAAACCCGCCGCGGCGGCAACCGCCTGGACCAGCCCGAATACCTGGCCAACATCGCCGAATCGCTGGATACGAAGTACCGCCGAGGCAGCGTGTCGTGGGATCAGGAGATCAATGCCGACGTCGATTTCCGCCTGGCCTATGCCTTCGCCGACATCGACCGTGACAGCTTCTATGGCGGCCTGGGCGACGTGGTCACCGATCCGTCGGCGCCGGGCTATGACCCGTCGCAGCTGGACCCGAACGTGGCCGGCAGCGCGGCCTCGCGGTCGTGGCGCCAGTACGGCCGCACCCACAATCCGCTGCACTACATCGACAGCCAGTTGAACTGGCGGTTGGGTGCGCACGCGCTGGCCTTCGGCGTGCAGTACAAGCACGAGGCGCTGCGCGACGACAACCGCACCGGTGACGGCCAGCGGCTGGCGGTGCTGGAAGATGCCACCTTCCACAACCTCGGTGC
Organism: Stenotrophomonas sp. SMYL86; assembly: GCF_036320025.1. NCBI lineage: Bacteria > Pseudomonadati > Pseudomonadota > Gammaproteobacteria > Lysobacterales > Lysobacteraceae > Stenotrophomonas > Stenotrophomonas sp. SMYL86. The sequence continues at coordinate 62,831 of NZ_JAWIRU010000001.1, read as the reverse complement.
CTTCATCCAGGACGAGTGGAGCCTGCGCGACAACGTCGACCTGGTGCTGGGAGCGCGCGTGGACAAGAGCTCGGAACTGGACAGCGCGGTGTTCTCGCCGCGCATCGCGCTGGCCTGGCAGGCCACGCCCAACCTGAAGTGGCGGGCAGGCGTTGCCACCGGCTTCCGTGCACCGGAAATCTTCGTCGAGGATGTGCATGTCGATACGCTGGGTGGCGAACAGGTGCGCGTGCGCAACACCGACGGCCTGAAGGAAGAGCGCGCGTTGACCACCCTGTTCGGCTTCGACTGGCGCTCGGACCCGGCCAATCCGGTGTGGAGCTGGGATGCCACCGCCTCGTATGCGCGCATCCGCGACACCTTCGCACTGGGCGAGATCCAGCGCGGCGATGACGGCCAGCTCAGCCAGCTGCGCTACAACGCGTCCGGTTCCAATGTGCTGGGCGCGGAAACCAACCTCGGCTGGCAGCCGTCGCCGCAGTGGCGCTTGACCGCGGGTGCCTCGTGGTACCGCTCGCGTTTCCGCGAACCGCAGCGCATCTTCGACGACACCGGCGACGGCGGCGACACCGTGATCGAAAGCCGCGACTATCTGAAGACCCCACGCTGGACCGGCCTGACCCAGCTCAGCTGGATGCCCGCCGAGCCGTGGGAGACCTTCGTCGCGCTGCGCCACACCGGCCCGATGTCGGTGCTGAACAACCGGCTGGGCGAACTGCATCGCACGCGTTCATTCCTGGTGACCGATCTGGGTGCGCGCTGGCACCGCCATCTGGGCGCTCAGGCGCAGCAGGAAGTGTCGGTGGCCGCAGGCGTCAAGAACGTGTTCGACCAGCGTCAGAAGGATCTGGAAGTGGGTGCGCTGCGTGACAGCGACTATGTCTATGGGCCGCGCTTCGCGCGCTCGTGGTACGTCAACCTGCGCTATGCGTTCTAAGCCACTACGAGCGTTGTTGCTGGCCTGTGCCGTGTTGCTGGCCGCTCCGGCGATGGCTGCGGACCTGCACGCGCAGGTCTCGGCCTCGCTGATGCGGCCGGAACAGCGCTCGCTGCGGCCGATGCAGTGGTCATCGCCACCGAAGCTGGTGGCGTTGTACTTCGGCGCCGACTGGTGCGCGCCCTGCCATGCCTTCGTACCCACACTGCGCAGCGTGCGTGACGCATTGCGCGAGGCCGGCGCCGATACCGAAGTGGTGTACGTCAGCCTGGATGAGAGCGAGGCCGCGCTGCGCCGCTACATGCACGCGCAGGAGATGCCGTGGCCGGTGCTGGACCCGCGCCGCGCCGCGCGCATGCCGGCACTGCAGGCGCTGGCTGGGCTGGCACCGCCGAATCTGGTGCTGATCGATGCTGACGGCAAGGTGCTGGCCAATGGTTGGCAAGGCCGGCGTTACGAAGGCCTGCAGCCCGTGTTGAAGGAATGGACGAAACGGGCGTGCGCGCAGCAGCAGGCCCATTGTCCCAACGCCGGCATCCAAGCGCTGTAGCGCCGGGCCATGCCCGGCGAATTGCTTGACGCAGCCTTACGGCCGCCGGGCATGGCCCGGCGCTACCGTTACGGCGCCCCGCCCTCGGCCTTGCGCACGAACGCCTCGAACAACGCCAACGTCTGTTCGCTTACGTGATGCTCGATACCCTCGGCATCGCGCCGTGCGGTATCCGGGTCCACACCCAGCGCCAGCAGGAAACGCTCCACCGTCTGGTGGCGCTGGCGGCTGGCATGGGCCAGCGCCTCGCCTTCCGGGGTCAGGAACACACCGCGGTAGGGCCGCTGCACCACCCAACCGTCACGGGCCAGCCGCCGCAGCATCTTCGCCACGGTGGGCTGGGCCACGCCCAGGCGGGTGGCGATGTCGACCTGGCGGGCCTCGCCGCCGTCGGCCAGCAGGTCCGAGATCAGCTCGACATAGTCCTCCACCAGCTCCATCCGGTGCGCCTCGCGCACTTGCCGGAAGCTCTCGACCTGGCGCTCGGCCTCGATCAAGGGGGTGCTTTTCAGCGATGTCGAATCGTCGGTCTTGCCCACGCCTGCGCCTGTCCTTCCGGTTGCTCCGGTGTTGAACCTGAATTCTGGACCAGTAACGCGATAAAGACGATTGTTTCACATTGCTAATGACTATAGCAGGAGCTATATTCGGAGCCATGAACACCCTGGCACCCCGCGACCCTTCGGCCTCCACTCCGGCCAGCCTGGGTGCGCTCAACGCCTCGGTGGCGGTGCCCGACAAGGGCCACTGGTGGTTCCGCCTGCTGGCCTTCCTCGGCCCGGGCTACATGATTTCGGTCGGCTACATGGACCCGGGCAACTGGGCCACCGACCTCGCCGGTGGTTCGCGCTTCGGTTACCTGCTGCTGTCGGTCATCCTCATCTCCAACCTGATGGCGGTGATCCTGCAGGCGCTGTCGGCGCGGCTCGGCATCGCTACCGGCATGGACCTGGCGCAGGCCTGCCGTGCCCGCTACCCGAAGCCGGTGAACCTGGCGTTATGGGCGCTGTGCGAGGCGGCGATCATCGCCTGCGACCTGGCCGAGGTGATCGGCACCGCGATCGCGCTGAAGCTGCTGTTCGACCTGCCGTTGCTGTGGGGCGCGGTGATCACCGCGCTGGACACGCTGCTGGTGCTGCTGCTGATGAACCGCGGTTTCCGTGCGCTGGAAGCCTTCGTGATCGCATTGCTGATGGTGATCTTCGGCTGCTTCGTGGTGCAGATCGCGCTGGCTGCACCGCCGGTGATGGAAGTGCTTGGCGGGTTCATCCCGCGCGCGCAGGTGGTGACCGATCCGCACGCGCTGTACATCGCCATCGGCATCATTGGCGCCACGGTGATGCCGCACAATCTCTATCTGCACTCGTCCATCGTGCAGACCCGTGCCTACCCGCGCACCGATGAAGGCCGACGCAGCGCGCTGCGCTGGGCAGTGACCGACAGCACCCTTGCACTGACCCTGGCACTGTTCATTAACGCCAGCATCCTGATCCTGGCGGCGGCCGTGTTCCATGCCAATGGCCGATTTGATGTGGAAGACATCGAACAGGCGCACCAGCTGCTGGCACCAATGCTGGGCGTGGGCGCAGCGGCGACACTATTTGCGATCGCGCTGCTGGCCTCCGGCCTGAATTCGACGGTGACCGCGACGCTGGCCGGCCAGATCGTGATGGAAGGCTTCCTGCACCTCCGCCTGCCGCCGTGGCTGCGTCGGCTGATCACGCGCGCACTGGCGATCATTCCGGTGGTGGTGGTGATCATGCTGTTTGGCGACCAGGGCGCGGTAAAGCTGCTGGTGCTGAGCCAGGTGGTGCTGTCGATGCAGCTGCCGTTCGCGATCATCCCGCTGGTGCGGATCGTGACCGACAAGGTGACGATGGGCGCGCTGGTGGCCCCGCGCTGGCTGGGCGGCATCGCCTGGGTGATCGCACTCGTGATCGTGGCGTTGAACGTGAAGCTGCTGGTGGATACCTTCAGCGCCCAGTAGATCCACGCCATGCGCGGATGCCTTTTTAGAGTCGAGCCATGCTCGACTCATTCCATCACCGCGCGAACAGCAGTCGAGCATGGCTCGACTCTACAGAAAGCAAATCCCGCCAGCAGATCCGCGCCACGCGTGGGTGCCTTTGTAGAGTCGAGCCATGCTCGACTCATTCCATCACCGCACGAACAGCAGTCGAGCATGGCTCGACTCTACAGAAAGCAAATCCCGCCAGCAGATCCACGCCATGTGTGGGTGCCGTTGTAGAGTCGAGCCATGCTCAACTCATTCCATCACCGCGCGAACAGCAGTCGAGCATGGCTCGACTCTACAGATGCAGCGCAATGGCGGCTTCAATCTGCTGCGGCGACTGGAACCCGGCCAGGCGGGTGCGTTCGTCGCCGTCACGGAACAGCGAGAGCGTCGGCGTCTGCCGCAGCCCCAGTTCCCTGAAGAAGGCCTCGCCCAGTACCTCCAGCTGCACGCGCAGCAAGGTGGTGCCCTGCCCCGCCACGCTGTTGGCCACGCGGTGCAGCGACATTTCCAGCATCCGGCACCCCGGGCACTGGTCCTTGTGGAAATCCACCAGTACCCGCGGATGTTCGGCCAGCAGCTGCTGGAACTGCTCAGGCGTGGTGGCGTCGATGATCTGCATCGGTGTTGCTCCAGTAATGGGCCAGGACCGCGTCGGTCCAGGCCTCGATGGCCGCGGCATGGCGAACGCCATGCGGCATCTGTTCGATCTCCAGCGGCGGGTAGTCGCTGCGGAAGTAGCGGATCAGCCGGTGCACGGCGCCGCAGTAGTAATCCTGCCCCCACTGCGTTTCGCCGGTACCGAACACCGCCAGCTGCCGTGGCCGCTCGCCGCGCTCCGTAATACCGGCCACCCACGCCTTCATCTCCGCCGGCGTGCGGCCGGCGTTGTCGGTCCAGCAGCCCAGCAGCACCAGGTCGGCCTCATCGGCGGCCAGAGGCGGCGCCTGGCGCGGGTCGTCGGCCTCCTGCCAGTGCACCGCATGGCCCGCTGCGCGGCAACGCTCGGCAATCTGCCGGCCGAGCTCGCGGGTGTTGCCACTCAACGAGGCCACCACCAGCAGGATGCTCAGCGCTTCGCTGGGCTCAGAGGTCGTCGAAGCCGTTGTCGACGTTGGTCTTCTTGTAACTTGCATTGCGCATCTCGAAGAAGTCGGTCTTGGTTTCGGTGAAGTTGTCGGCGTAGGCCTTGATCCACGGCATCACGTTGTCGGTGGTGTCGCTGTACAGGCGCTCGATGCCGAGCATGCCGGCCATCTTGTTGGCGCGGTACTTCACGTAGCGCACCATCTCGTCCACGTCGATGCCGTCGATACCGTCCAGCACCTCCGACGACCACTGCGTCTCCAGCTCGATCGCGTGTTCGAATGATTGGTGCACGTAGGCGGTCAGCTCGTTGGTCTGCAGCTCAGGGTTCTCGCCGATGATGGCGCGGATCAACTCGCTGATGAACTTGGTATGCGCCAGCTCGTCGCGGTTGATGAAGCTGATGATCTTGCCGGTGCCGTTCATGCGGTTCTGCCGCACCATGTTGTAGAAGTAGGCGAAACCGGAATAGAAGTTGATGCCTTCCAGGATCGAGGACTGGATCAGCGACTTCAGCAGGGTCTCGGCGGTCTTCTCGCGCATGAAGTCGTCATACGCGCCCATGATCGGTGCGTTGCGCTTGATGATGGTCGGGTGGGTGCGGGCGATCTCGAAGATGCGGTTCTGGTTCGGCAGGTCGGTGATCGAGGCCAGCACGTAGCTGTAGCTCTCGTTGTGGATCACTTCCTGCTGGCCGATGATCGCTGCATTGGCATGCGCGGCGGGATCGGTGATGTACTCGGCCACGTTGTAGATGAAGCGGGTCTGCGGTGAATCCAGCGTGGCCAGCAGGCCGATGATCGAGTCGTAGGCGTTCTTTTCGCGCGCATTGAGCTCGCCGTACTGGCGGGCATCGAGCTTCATGTCGACCTCATCGGGAATCCAGAAGTTGGTCGACAGCTCCTTGTAGGCCCGATAGAACGACGGGTACGGGATGTCGTTCCAGTTGAGGATGCCGCTGGTGCGGCCGTTGATGATGCCGGTGCTGCGGTTGGGATGGCGCGGTTCGAGGATCTTGATGCGGTCGAGGGGGGTTGCCATGGGTTTCTGCCTTCGTTCTCTTTCTATCGTGTTGCCGGCCAGCGGCCGGCACTACCGTGGGTCGCCGGCGGTCAGCTGGAGCACCACTCGCATTCGCTGATGTCGATGTCGTTGGAGCGCACGTAGTAGGTGGTCTTCAGGCCCTCGCGCCAGGCGCTCAGATGCAGCTCCAGCAGCGTGCTGGCGCGGATGGTGCTTGGCACGTACAGGTTGAAGCTGATCGACTGGTCGACGTGGCGCTGGCGGCGTGCGTTCTGGCGCACGCTGGCGAACTGGTCGACCTTGTAGGCACCCTTCTCGTAGTACGGCCAGGTCTCCAGCGACAAACCCGGAGCGGCCACCGGACGCCGGAAATCCTTCTTTTCCTCGTAGTAGAACGCGCTGTAGATCGGGTCGATGGAGGCGGTGGAACCGGCAATCTGCGCGGTGCTCATGTTCGGTGCCACCGCCAGCAGCCAGCCGTTGCGCAGGCCGTGCGTGGCGACCTCGCGGGCCAGGCTGTCCCAGGCCGCGCCGCTGTAGTCGCGGTCACTGAAGTAGCGGCCGTTGTGCCAGTCGCTGCCGGTGAACATCGGGTAGCTGCCTTTCTCCTTCGCCAGCTGCGCGCTGGCCTGGATGGTCAGGAAGTTGATGCGCTCGTAGAGGCGGTCGGCCAGCTCCTCGGCATCCGGCGATTCCCACTGGATCGCCTGCTGCGCCAGCAGGTGGTGCCAGCCGAACGTGCCCAGGCCGATGGCACGGTACTTGCGGTTGGTGATCGTGGCCTGCGGCACCGGCAATGCGTTGAGGTCGATCACGTTGTCGAGCATGCGCACCTGGATCGGGATCAGGCGCTCCAGCACGTCGGTGGCCAGCAGGTCATCCGGCGCACTGATCGCACGTCCGAGGTTGATCGAGGACAGGTTGCAGACCACGAAGTCACCGGCGCGGCGCGTAGTCACGATCTGGTCGCCGCTGACGATCTCCTGGATCATCCGCGTCGGGCTCATGTTCTGCAGGATCTCGGTGCACAGGTTGCTGGAATAGATCATGCCCGCGTGCTTGTTCGGGTTCCGGCGGTTGACCTCGTCGCGGTAGAACAGGAACGGGTTACCGGTCTCCAGCTGGCTGAGCATGATCCGCTTGAACAGATCGATGGCCTTCACCGTGCGGCGGCTGATGCGCTCATCGGCCACCAGCTCGGCGTAGCGGTCACGGAAGCTGCCCGAACCACGCTTCTCGTCGTAGAAGTCCTGCAGGTACCAGCCCTTGGCCTGCTTCACCTCGTGCGGGTCGAACAGGTACCAGTCGGCGCGACGCTCGACCGCTTCCATGAACAGGTCGGGCACGCAGACCGAAGTGAACACATCGTGCGCGCGCAGGCGCTGGTCGCCGTTGTTGAGGCGCAGGTCCATGAAGGCTTCGATATCGCGGTGCCAGATGTCCAGGTACACCGCCACCGCGCCCTTGCGCTGGCCGAGCTGATCAACCGACACCGCAGTGTTGTTGAGCTGCTTGATCCACGGCACCACGCCACCGGAGGAATTGGCCACGCCACGGATCGGCGCGCCGCTGCTGCGCACATAGCCCAGATAGGCACCAACGCCGCCGCCGTGCTTGGACACGCGGGCGATATCGGTATTGGAGTCATAGATGCCCTGCAGGCTGTCGTCCACCGTGTCGATGAAGCAGCTGGACAACTGGCCGCCGACCTTGCCGGCATTGGCCAACGTCGGCGTGGCCACCGTCATGTACAGGTTGGACAGCGCCCAGTACGCCTCGCCGACCAGCTGCATGCGCCGCTCACGCGGCTTTTCCTCCTGCATCAGGTACAGCGCGATGGTCAGCCAGCGCTCCTGCGGCAGTTCGTAGACTTCGCGGCTGCGGTCGCTGGCCAGGTAGCGCGTGGCTAGCAGGTACAGGCCGTTGTACGCGAACAGGCGATCGCGTTCCGGGTCGATCATCTCGCCGGCCTGCTGCAGTTCTTCCTTCGAGTAGCAGCGCAGGATGTCGTTGCTGTAGATGCCGCGATCGGCCAGGCTTTCCTGCAGGCCCACGTAGGAACCGTACTTCAGTCCAACATCGTAGAAGCGGTTGCGGCTGGCGCGCTTGTACAGGCGGCGCAGGTAGATGCGCGCGGCAAACTGTTCCCACTCCGGCGCGACCAGGTCCACCCGCGACTCGGCCTCGCGGATCAGCAGATCGACCAGGTCATCGGCGCTGATGCTCGGTTTGCGTTCGACCATCGACTGCACTACACGGCGGTAGTCGCTCACATCCAGCTGCGGGAACTCGGCATGCACGGCGTCGATGCTGCGCTGCAGGCGCTCGGCCTCGAACGGCAGGCGACGGTTGCCGGCCTCCTTGGTGATCCAGGTCGGCACGCGCTCGCCACCGGCGCGCAAGGCGTCGCCAGCGCCGGCCAGATCGGCCACGCGGAAGGTACTGTCGGTCATGGTGGTGAAACTCCAGGCTCGCACGCGCGTTGGCGGTCGATGCCATGGCGGCCCTGCACGCGATACCGGCGCACGGGGCGGTCGGGGTGGGATGCCAAAGCGCGGGAACACCAGATCGTCGGCAACAGCCTGCGCCTGCGGCCGGTATCCGGGCCGTGGGGGCGATCTGGGTCCGCTCGATGGCGGCCGCGTCGACACGGCAAGCCTTCAGGGGCGGGCCGCGGGACGTTTGCTGCATGTCCGGCGGCGGCGGCTGACCGGGAGTGACGGACACAACATAGTGGGGATATTCCAGCCCGTCAACACAAGATGCGGTAATCAGCACATGTCGCGACGATCAGTCGCAGGATGCCGTGTTGCACCTGCGGCGCCTTGTCGACAACGCCTGCGTCCCCAGTTCGGTACAACATCAACTTTCCCCGGAACACCGCCCATGCGCGCTGCCCAGTACCCCTCCTTCGGCGACCCGGCCGACGTCCTTGCCATTGCCGATGCCGCCTTGCCCGAGCCCGGCCCCGGCGAGGTGCGCATCCGCACCGTGCTGGCCTCGATCCACAACCACGACCTGCTGACCGTGCGCGGCCTGTATGGCTACAAGCCAACGCTGCCGGCGATCGGGGGCAGTGAAGCACTGGGCGTGGTCGATGCACTCGGCGATGGCGTCGACGGCCTGCAGATCGGCCAGCGGGTTGCCGCCGCCTCGGTGCACGGCACCTGGGCTGAAGCCTTCATCGCGCCGGCACGCATGGTGATTCCGATGCCGGAGGCGATCCCCGACGAAATGGCCGCACAGCTGATCGCGATGCCGCTGAGCGCGCTGATGCTGCTGGAATTCCTGCACGTCGAAGCGGGCCAGTGGATCGTGCAGAACACCGCCAACGGCGCAGTGGGCAAATCGCTGGCGATGCTGGCGCGGGCGCGTGGCGTGCATGTGGCCAACCTGGTGCGCAATGCCGATGCGGTCGCACAGTTGAAGGCATTGGGCATCGATCATGTGTTCGACACCTCGGTAGACGGCTGGAAGGATCGCGTGCGTGAGGCGACCGGCGAAGCGCAGGCCGCGGCCGCGGTGGATTCCATTGGCGGCGACGCCAGCGGCGATCTGGTCGACCTGCTTGGCCACCACGGCACCCTGGTGTCGTTCGGTGTGATGAGCGGCGAACCCATGCGCATTCCCGCCGGCGGCCTGATCTACAAGGAAGCCACGGTGAAGGGTTTCTGGGGCAGCAAGGTCAGCCAGGCGATGGCGGTGGAGGACAAGCGCCGGCTGGTTGGCGAACTGCTGAAGCGCGCGGCGAGCGGCGAACTGACCCTTCCGGTGGAGCAGATCTTCGCACTGGACGACATCGCCCAGGCAGCAAAGGCCGGTGCGGGTTCGGGCCGCAATGGCAAGGTGCTGCTGCGGCCTTGATGCAAGGCGCTGGATCCGGCGGCGCTACGCGCCGCCCCATCCCAATGGATAATGTCTACATCGTCTTTGCTGAAGAAGAAATCACGTTGAGCGGAATGAATGGTCGGAAGGTGCTGCTGGCAACCTTTCTCGGGAGCAAACACCCACCTGACGATGTTCGGCCCTCCGAAGACTACTGGAGATTGATCGGTACCAACGGGACCATTGTTCTTGAGGAATCCCAAACGTCCATGGCCAGGCATCAACGCGGCTTGCGGGTGCTGGTCCAGTTTCCTGGAAGCATCACGGATATGGGGCTTGCGTGCCACAACGAAGTGCCGGACAGCCTTTGGATTTTCGTCTCCGACCTTGAAATCCACTCGGGTGATTGAGTGGATCGGGGTTGAATGCCGCAACGGCGCCCGAAAGCGCGAAGTCACCACCCGCTCCAATGGTTAAGAACCTGTGATGTATAACTGAATGCGCTTTCGTCATTGGAAGGCGCACGTGGCTGCGTGCGGTACTGACGGCTCCTCCCCCGTTCGGCGTTGTCGCTTCCATGTACCGCACCACCCTGAACCTGCTTGCCGGCGCGATCGCGCTGGGCCTCACCGCCGGCGCTGCCGGCGCCGCTGAAACCGCCGATTCCGGCAAGGACAGCACCACCCTCGGCACTGTGCTGGTGACCGGCTCCAACATCAAGCGCAGCGATACCGCCGGGCCCAACCCGGTGCAGATCGTCAGCCGCGAACAGATCGAACAGACCGGTCGTTCCACCCTTACCGACGTGCTGCGCAACCTGTCGGCCAATGCCGGCAACAGCTTCGACGAGCAGTACACCGGCAGCTTCGCCGCCGGCTCGGCCTCGATCGGCCTGCGCGGCCTGTCGCCGAAGAACACGCTGGTGCTGGTCAACGGCTACCGCGTCTCCAACTTCGGCTTCGCGCTCAACACCCAGGACACCTTCGTTGACCTCAATGCGCTGCCGATCAGTGCGGTCGAGCGCATCGAAGTGCTGAAGGATGGCGCCTCGGCGGTGTACGGCTCCGACGCCATCGCTGGCGTCATCAACATCATCCTGCGCAGGAACTTCCAGGGCGTGGAAGTCGGCGGCGGCTTCGGCACCGCCACCCAGGGCGGCCTGAACGAACGCAAGGCCAGCCTGCTGGCCGGCTTCGGTGATCTGGAACAGCAGGGCTGGAACGTGCTGTTCGGGTTGGACCTGCTCAAGCGCGACCGCCTCGATGGCGATGACCGTGCCTATACCCGCAGCGGCGATTTCCGCGACAAGCCCGGTGGTCGCCTGGCCGGGTGGTCCACTGCCGGTGGCAACTGGCTGAGCAACCCGCGTGCGCCGCAACCGTTCGCCAACTGCCCCGACGGCAGCCAGCTGCGCCCGTACAGCGACTTCGGCAGCACCCTGCCCGGCCAGGCCTGCGCCTTCAATGCGCAGCCGTTCAAGACCCTGCAGCCCGGCGCCGAGCGCCTGCAGGCGTCGCTGAGTGCGACCTACCGATTCAATGACAGCGTCGAGGCCTTCGCCGATGTGCTGTACAGCCACAACAAGGCCGACCAGATCTTCAGCGCGCCACTGACCGTCGGGCCGGGCCTGCGTGCCTACAACCCGGCCACCGGCACCCTGATCGACGTGCCGGCGGTGCTGCCGGTCGGCCACCCGAACAACCCGGGCAGCACGCCGCTGCCGTTCGAGTACACCTTCTTCGATCTCGGCCCGCGCCTGAAGGACAACACCCAGGTGTTCTACCGTGCCCTGGCCGGCGTGCGTGGCAGTGGCGAGCGCTGGGACTGGGAAGTGGCGGCGCTGACCTCGCAGAGTGCACAGCGCGAGTACGTCGACAACTTCGTCAACCGCTACGCCTTCGAACAGATCCTGCGCGATGGCAGCTACAACTTCCTCAATCCGTCCAGCACGCCGGAGGCGCTGGATGCACTGCGCCTGCAGACCAAACGCCCCGGCTGGTACAAGCTGCACTCGCTGAACGTGAAGGCGTCGACCACGCTGTGGGAGCTGCCGGCCGGAGCGGTCGGCTTCGCCTGGGGCGCCGAGTTCCGCAAGGAATCACTGGACGCGCGTACCAGCGCGCAGGTGCTGTCGGGCACCGAGCTGCGCCCGGCCATCAACGTGGTCAACGGCGAACGCCAGGTCAGTGCCGCCTACGCCGAACTGAGCGTGCCGCTGCACCGCACGCTGGAACTGCAGCTGGCCGGTCGCGGCGACCGCTACGATGACTTCGGCAAGGCGTTCTCGCCGAAGGTGGCATTGCGCTGGCAGCCGCTGGACAGCCTGCTGCTGCGCGGCTCGTTCTCGCGAGGCTTCCGTGCGCCGTCGCTGCCGGAGATCGCGCCGGGCCAGACCGTCAGCTACGGCTCGGTGATCGACCCGTTCGACCCACTGCAACCGGGTGGCAGCCGCGGCGTGACCAACATCCGCACCGGCAACCCGGACCTGAAGGCCGAGCGCTCGCGTAACTTCAACGTGGGTGCGGTGTGGTCGCCGGATGGCGATACCAGCATCGGCCTGGACTGGTACCGCATCGAACAGGACAACCTGGTCAAGCCGGACAGTGCGCAGTTCATCGTCGACAACCCGACCCTGTTCCCGGGCCGCGTACAACGCGAGAACGGACGCATCCAGTTCATCACCAACCAGTACGCCAACCAAGGCGAACTGACCACCTCGGGGCTGGACCTGGACGCCAGCCGCACCTTCCGCACCGACGGTTGGGGCAACTTCACCGTCGCCGGCAGCTGGACCCACCTGCTCAGCTTCAAGCAGCCGCTGGTGGCCGGCCAGGCGCCCTATGACGGGGCCGGCAACAACCGCCACGGCGCACTGCCGCGTACCCGCGGTACCACGTCGTTGAACTGGGCGGTGGGCGACTGGAGCAGCACGCTGAGCCTGCAGTACGTGAGTGGCTACGACCAGCGTGTGGCGACGGCCACCAGCAATCCGGGGCTGCGTGACCGCATCAAGCCGTATCACCAGCTGGATCTTTACGTGGCCTACGAAGGTATTCCCAACACCACGCTGTCGCTGTCGGTGCTGAACCTGACCGACAAGGACCCGCCGTTCGACCCGGCCGGTGGCTCCAATGGCTTCGACATCAGCCAGTACAACCTGCGCGGGCAGTTCGTCTCGCTGGGGGCGCGCTACCGGTTCTGATGCGATATCGGGGCGGCGGTGATGCGCCGCCCCAATTGTGCTGCCGGCCAGCGGCCGGCACTACCACTGACCGCCGGGGCCAGCCCGGCGGTCGTGCATCAGCGGCTCAGGTGCAGGAACTGCAGGTGCCGTTCGTACTGGCTGATGATGTCGTTGATGATCTGCTTGCGGCTGTAGCCGACCAGGTCGTAGTCCTGGCTGCCTTCGAACAGGTGCACTTCAGCGCGGTAGTAGCGCTGGTTGCGCAGCTGCTGCGCGGCGAACGACGGCGTCAGGTAGCCACTCAGGATCACCCGGTACAGGAAGTCCTGCTGCTCGCCGTGATTCACCGTCAATTCCATGTCGCCGGCCTCGAACCGCGTGGCCACATCCCAGCCCTGCCCGCGCAGCTGCTCGGCCACCGCCTCCATCGCTGGCTTCACGGTGTCGTCCATGAAGCGGTAGACCTGGTCGCGCACCGGGAAGTGCATGGCCTGGCTCAGGCGCTGGCGCCAGCCCTGGTGGTGGCGGTCGTCACCGATCAGCGGCGAGGGACGGTACTGCAGCGCGCGCTTGCGGTGCGATTCGTCACTGAAGGCGCGGGTCAGGCCCCACATCATCAGCAACAACACCGCCGAGAACGGCAGCGACGCCAGCACCACCGCCGATTTCAGCGCATCGATGCTGCCGGCCAGCAGCAACCCGGCGGTCAGCACCGCGATCACCGTGCCCCAGAACACGCGCAGCCAACGCGGACCATCATCCTCCGGCGCCCCGCCATGCGAGGACAACGTGGACAGCACCACCGCGCCGGAGTCAGCCGATGTCACGAAGAAAATGAAACTGACGAACACCGTCACCGCGATCACCGCCTTGCTCCACGGATACCCATCCAGCAGGGCATACAGCACGGTGGGTGGATCATCCACCGCCAGTTGCGCCAGTTGCTGCTGGCCATGGTGCAGCACCTGGTCCAGTGCACTGTTGCCGAAGATCGACAGCCACGCCAGGGTGAAGCCGAGCGGGATCAGCAGCACGCCGAACACGAATTCGCGGATGGTGCGGCCACGCGATATGCGGGCGATGAACAGGCCGACGAACGGCGCCCAGCCGATCCACCAGGCCCAGTAGAACACCGTCCAGCCGCCCAGCCATTCCGGTCGGCCGCCATAGGCGTACACATCGAAACTCTTGCCGACCACGCTGCCGAGGTAGTCGCCCAGGTTCTGCATCAGCGTGCTGAGCAGGTACTGGGTGGGGCCGGCGCACAGCATGAACAGCACCAGCGCGATCGCCAGCAGCATGTTGATGTTGGCCATCCAGCGCACGCCCTTCTCCACGCCTGAAACGGCCACGGCCACCGCCGCGCCCATCATGCTGACCACCAGGATGATCTGCACCAGGTTGGAGTGCGGGATGTTGAACAGGTGCGACAGGCCAGCGTTGAGGTGCAGCACGCCGAAGCCCATGTCGGCGCCGATGCCGAACACGGTGGCGACAATGCCCAACGCGTCCACGGTATAGCCGATTGGGCCATTGATGCGCTTGCCGATCAGCGGGTACAGCGCCGAACGCAGGGCCAGCGGCAGGTTGTGGCGGTAGGCGAAGTAGGCCATCGCCATCGCCGCGAGTGCGAACACGCCCCAGCCATGCAGGCCCCAGTGCAGGAACAGCAGCTGCATGGCCTGGCGCGCACCAGCCTCACCGGCCGCCGGATCGCCCTGCGGCGGCTGCAGGTAGTGGGTCAGCGGTTCGGAGACGCAGAAGAAGAACAGGGTGATGCTGATGCCGGCGGCGAACAGCATGCCGGCCCAGGAGAGATAGCTGAACTCCGGCTCGTCATGGTCGGCACCGAGCTTGATGCCACCGTACTTGGACAGCGCCACGCCGACCACGAACACCAGGTAGAGGGTCATCGCCAGCAGGTAGTACCAGCCGACATTGAGTGCGGCCCAGTCCTGCGCCTTGACCAGAAGGCGGCCCGCACCGAGCGGGAACAGACTGACAAACAGCGCGAACGCCACGACAACGATCGCCGCGAAGGCGAACACAGGTCGGAGGGTGCGCACCGGGGATTGTTGCGGCTCCAGTACTTCCATGGGGCGGCGTTCTCCGGTAGATCAAAGGGTTAGCCGACCGATTCTGGCTGAACCGCAGTGGACAGAGCATGAAGTTGCGGCCTGCGGTCACAGGCCCGGCCCACCATTCCGTGTTATCACGCGCGCGCCGAAGCGTGCCTGCGAGCGCAGCCGCGCGCGGACCGCGTGCATCGCGGCCACGCGCGTACTGTCCAATCACGACATCACATGCACCGCGCACAGCTTGTTGCCATCCGGATCGCGAAGGTAGGCCAGAAACAGCTGCCGCCCGGCCATGTTGCGGATGCCGGCCGGGTCTTCGATGGCGGTGCCACCGTGGCTTACGCCTGCGTCCTGCCAGCCACGCACGGCCTCGGCACTGTCCAGGGTGAAGCCGATGGTGCCGCCATTGGCATGGCAGGCCGGCTCACCATCGATCGGTGCGGTGACGATGAACATGCGGCCGTCCTTGAAATACACCAGGCGCCCCTTGTCATCGAAGACACCGGGACGGGCGCCCAATGCGGTGAACAGGGCATCGTAGAAGCGATGCGCGACGTCCATGTCGTTGGTTCCAACGGTGATGTGGCTGAACATGCGGGCACTCCCTGCGGAAAGACCGCAGTGTCGGCGAGCCCGGCGGTCATCGCAAACGCCCTGGCCGTTGTCCCCCCCCCCCCCCTGCGCAGGGTTTGTCGTACACCTCCCGATCACACTATAATGGGAATCATTCTCATTAATGATCGATGCCGATGGCCGTGCCCGCCGCCTCCAGCACCGCGCTGGCGGGGTTCTACCGCGAACACCATGGCTGGCTGCTGGGCTGGCTGCGCCGCCGCACCCACAACGCCGACTGCGCCGCCGACCTGACCCAGGACACCTTCGTGCGCCTGCTCAGCCGTCGTGTCGATCCGTCCGAACTGCGCCTGCCGCGTGCTTACCTCAGCACTATCGCGCACGCCCTGCTGGTCAACCACTGGCAGCGCGCGGATCTGGAGCGCGCCTACCTGACGGCCTTGGCCGCCCAACCGGAGCCGGTGCATCCATCGGCGGAAGAACGCACGCAGGCACTGCAACTGCTGCACGCCATCGCCGACATGCTGGCCGGCCTGGCCGAACGCCCGCGGCGTGCGTTCCTGCTGGCACGACTGTCTGGCCTGGGCTATGCGGAGATCGGCCAACAACTGGGCGTGTCCGAGCGCATGGTCAAGAAGTACATGGCGCAGGCGATGCTGCATTGCCTGCGCCTGTCCGGCGACGCGGCGGCATGAGTGCGGCATTGGCTGGCCCGGCCCTGGAACAGGCGGCAGAGTGGTTCGCGCTGCGCGAGCAGGGCTGGACTGATGACGAGCAGTACCGCTGGCGCGCATGGCTGCAGGCTGATGTCGGCCACGCCGATGCGTGGCGTCGGGTCGAGTCGGTCTGGCAGTCCTTTGCGCCCCTGTCGGCGCCGGCCGCCGCCACCGCGCTGGATGCCGCAGGCCGTCGTCGCCGGCAGGCTCTGCGCAGCCTCGGTGGTGCACTTGGCATCGGCGCGGTTTCACTGCTGGGCCTGCATGGCCTGCAGGCGCAACGCGGCCTGCAGACGCAGCGAACCGTTGCCGGGCGCACCGGGCACTGGAGGCTGATTGATGGCAGCCAGTTGTGGCTCAACGCGGACAGCGAAGTCACCATCGACATCGGCAGCGGCCGCCGCGCCCTGCATCTGCTGCGTGGCGAGCTGCTGCTGCAGACCGGCCATCACCCTGCGTTCGCCGGCCAGCCGTTGACCGTGCATGTGCCGGGCGCACGCCTGCAGCCGATCGGCACCCGCTTCGCGGTCGGTCGTGAGGCGCAGGGCAGCCGCCTGGATGTGTTCGAGGGCGTGGTGCGCTGCCTGCCGATGTTCGGTGTGGCGCTGGATGTGGCTGCCGGAGGCGCGGTGCGGATCGGCCCGATGGGCGGACTCTCCCCGGTGGTTGCGGATCCATTGCGCGGTGACTGGCAGGACGGACGCCTGCAGGTACAGGACACGCCTTTGATCCGCGTCATCGATGAGCTGGCCCGCCACCATCAGGGCTATCTCGGTTGTGATCCGGCGCTCGCCGCATTGAAAGTCACGGCGGTACTGCCACGCCTGGACAGCACCCAGGCGCTGCATCTGCTGGCCCGCGCCCTGCCGATCCGTGTCGAGCAGCGCTGGCCGTGGTGGACCGTCGTGCGTTCGCTTTGAAATCGCGGTTCCCTTTCTGTGCGCTCACCGGGCACTACAAGGGAACCCATTGCGGATGTTGCCGCCCCCATGAAACTGCCCTGCCCCTCCCCTCGTCCCCTGGCCATCGCGCTGTGCCTGGCCATGGCCTCCCCGTGCCTGCTGCCGGCCGCCGCCCATGCACAGGACACTGCGGCCGCCATTCGCTGGCAGATCCCGGCTGGCCCGCTCGACCAGGCCCTGACCGCGTTCGGCCAGCAGTCGGGCCTGTCCATCGCTGCCGACGCGCGCCTGACCCGCGGCCGCCACAGCAGCGGCGTGCAAGCCACGCTCGGTACTGACGCCGCATTGGCGCAGCTGCTGGCCGGCACCGGCCTGGCCTTCCAGCGTGATGCCAGCGGTGTGGTGCTGCAGGCGGCACCCACCGCTGAAGCCGGGGTACGCCAGATCGGCACCCTGCGCGTGGCTGGCCAGGCCAGCGAAGGCGCTTCACCGTGGGGCCTCGCCGATGCCGATGCGGTCTACCGTGACAGCGGCTCGCGCGTGCACCTGGACCATCAGCAACTGGAACGCTTCCGCGGCCAGTCGATCGGCGACGTGCTGGCCGGTGCGGTGGGCGTACACACCGCTGACGTTCGCAACGGCGGTGCGCTGGACGTCAACATCCGCGGCCTGCAGGGCCAGAACCGGGTGCCGGTGATCATCGACGGCGGCCAGCAGGCCATCGACGTGTACCGCGGCTATGCCGGCGTGCAGCAGCGCAGTTATCTCGATCCCGATCTGATCAGTGCGGTCAGCATTGAAAAGGGACCGAGCCTGGCCGCCAACGCCGCCAGCGCGATCGGCGGCGTGGTCTACATGGAAACGTTGAACGTCGATGACATCCTCGATGATGGCCAGACCTGGGGCCTGCGCATGCGCGGCGGCGTGGCCGACAACAGCATCGACCGCACCCGCACCTTCAAGCAGATCGCGCGCGGCAGCGACAACCGCAACAGCCTGCGCGACCCGCGCGACTGGAATGGCAGCGTGGCCTTCGCCCAGCGTGGCGAAGACTGGCAGCTGGTCGCGGCCTATGCGCGGCGCCGCCAGGGCAACTTCTTCGCCGGCAGCAACGGCGCGCATCGCTACGACAACCAGCACCTGTCCAGCGGCGGTACCGGCATGTCCAGCCAGGCGGTGTCCAAGCTCTTCCATCCGGGCGATGAAGTGCTCAACACGCATACCGACAACGAATCGGCATTGCTGAAATTCACCTGGACGCCCAACCCGGACCAGCGGTTGGAGCTGAGCCACCGCTACTTCAACTCCAGCTTCGGCGAGATCATGCCGTCGGCGATCGGACGCGTGGGCGAGTCCAACGAATGGGTGACCTACGTGGACAAGGCCAACACCATGTTCCAGTTCGAGCCGGGAAAAATGCGGGTCAACGCCACCTCGCTGCGCCACCGCTACCGGCCCGAGGCACATCCGTGGCTGGACCTGAGCAGCACGCTGTGGTTCACCACCGCCACCAGCCGCATGTTCAACAGCAACATCGCCAACACGCCGCTGTTCAAGGACGTGCCCAACGACCAGATGCCCGACACGCTGGGCGAGACCTATGGCCCGGGACTGCAGTCGGACGTGAAGACCCAGCGCTGGGGCGTGGACAGCAGCAACACCACGCGCTTCAGCAATGCTCTGGGCGACTGGACGCTGCGCTATGGCGCGTCCTTCCAGCACGAGGACACGGCGCCCAACTCACCGGTGCTGCCGGTGGATTTCAACAACAACCGCTACCTGCGCTCGGGCACGCGCCGCGAAGCCAGCGTGGTGGCATCACTGCAGTGGCAGCCGTGGGACTGGCTGTCGCTGACTGCCGGCGGCCGCTTCACCGACTACCGCACCCGCGACCGCAACCGCGTGGCCTTCGTCAGTGAATCGCGCGACCTGCGCTACACCTTCGCGCGCCTGAGCAAGGGCGGCCAGCTGCTTCCGGGCTGGTACAAGGAGTGGTACCCGGATGCCCAGGGCAACTACACCTATGACTCGCTGCGCGCCACGCCCTATGGCGACAGCACGCTGGGCCAGGCCTACGATTTCGACGGCTTCATTCCTGATCCGCGCGGCGCCAACGGTTTCTATACCAAGCAGATTCCCACCGCCTGGGGCTACAAGCCGGCGATCCGCCGTTCCGGCCACGGCTTCGCGCCCTATGCCGAAGCACGCTTCAACCTCGACCAGGACATGTTCTTCTACGTGAAGTACGCGCAAGGCTGGAAGATGCCCAGCCTGTTCGAGTCGACGCTGGGCAACAGCACCTCGGCACCGGTGGCCGACCTGAAGCCGGAGAAGAACCGCTCGTGGGACATCGGCTTCAGCCTGCTCAAGCAGGACCTGTGGCGCGACGGTGACCGCCTGGCGTTCAAGGTGGCGTGGTTCAAGAACGATATCGACAACGCGATCACCCGCCGCTTCGATTCCAGCAACTGGGCCTTCTACGTCGACAACGTCGACAACTACACCGTGTCCGGCTATGAGCTGCAGTCCGGCTATGACGCCGGCATCGCCTACCTGGACCTGTCCGCCAGCTACTACCAGCGCGCGCGCACCTGCGATGCGGCCACTGCCAAGCGCCTGCGCGAAGACCCGTATGCGAAGTGGAGCAAGCTGGACACCACGCCGGACTGCGTGGACGGCGGCTTCGGCACCTCGTTCGTCAACGCACAGAACCCGCCGAAGTACTCGATCCACAGCACGCTGGGCTTCCGCCTGTTCGACAAGCGACTGGATACCGGCATCCGCCGCACCTACAACAGCGGCCCCACCCATGAACTGGACAAGCCCTGGAACACCACCGGCTCGACCGGCCTGCAGAACATCTACCTGCCGACCGCGATCTATGACTTCTACGCACGCTGGCAGTTCACGCCGCGCAGCGAAGTGGAGCTGGTGGTCAGCAACCTGCGCAACACCTACTACATGGACACGCTGGCGATGAGCCTGATGCCGGGCCCAGGGCGCACCACGCGGCTGAACTTCACCGCACGCTTCTGAGTGCTTCAGAAACAGCAACGCCCCGGGGAGATCATCCCCGGGGCGCTTGCTTGCGGCCGCTCACGCTCTGGAAGGCGCCAACCGTGGTTCTGGTAGGCGCCAACCTTGGTTGGCGCAACGATGCATCACTTCGCGGTACTCAGCAGCAGCACTGCAATAGTGACCAGCGCAATGCCGACCCAGCCGATCGGACGCAGGCGGTTGCCGAACAACAGGCGGCCGCAGGTAGCGGTACCGATCACGCCGATCGCACCCCACATCGCATAGGCGGTGGCCAGATCCATGTAACGCACGGCCTGGCCCAGCAGGGCAAAGGCGATCCAGACCATGACGATCGCAGCGACGCCCCAGCGCCAGCGGCGGAAACCTTCCGACTTGGCCACCATCATGTTGGCGGCGACGTCGATCAAGGCCGAACAGATCACGAAAAACAGGGCCAAGGTATTCATCAGTGCGCCTCCCCGAGGGTGACGCAGACGATGCCGACCACTGCCAGCACCAGGCCGGCCAGCTGCTGCAGCGACAGGCTTTCACCGAAGACGGTGAGGCCGACCACAGTGAGCAGGGTCAGGCCGAGGCCCTCCCAGACCGCATAGGCCACGCCAACGGCGATACGGCGCACCGACTGCGCCAGGAAGAAGTAGGACAGCGCCAGCGCGCCGGCCATGATCAGGTAACCGGTCCAGCCACCATCGCGGGCGGCATGGGCCATGAACGAGGTGCCGACCACTTCGGCGACGATCGCCACGGTCAGGCAGGCCCAGGCGACCAGCGCGCCACGGGCGGGAACAGTACGGGACATGTGAAGCTCCTTGCAGGGCGGGGACCACGCCGCCTCATCAATGGATCCACGCCGAGCGTGGAGGGTCCGGAACGCCCCGCAGACGGCGGCGACGGAAGCAAGTATCATCGCCTTTTACGGTGGTATCAAAATGGATTCCATCGACAGGAGCGATGGATCAATGCCCTACTCCCCTGAATCCCTGCAGGCCTTCGTGGAAGCCGCGGCGCTGGGCTCGTTCTCGGCGGCGGCGCGACGCCTGCGCAAGACCCAATCGACGGTCAGCACCGCCATCGCCCACCTGGAAGCCGACCTGGGCGTGAGCCTGTTCGACCGCAGCGGGCGCTACCCGCAGCTGACCGAGGCCGGGCGCCAGGTACTTGGGCACGCGCAGGAAATCCTGGCTGCCGATGCCCGCCTGCAGCAGTTGAGCGTGCGCCTGGCCGCACCGGTCGAGCCGCGCTTGACCGTGGCGTTCTCCGATGTCTACCAGCTGGACCCGGAGCAGCGGATCCTGCAACGCTTCGCCGAGGCATTCCCGGAGATCGAGCTGGAATGGCTGGATGCCGAGGGCGAGGACGTGCTGGAACTGGTGAGCAACGGACGCGCCGCGCTGGGTCTGCTGCCACGGCAGGAGCACTATCCGGACGGACTGGTGGCACGTCCGCTGGCGCACCACAGCGAGCTGTCGGTGTATGTGGCGCGCGAGCATCCGCTGGCCAGCGCTGGCCGTCGCGCCGCCGCACAGCTGGCGCGGCATAGACAGGTGCGCTTGAGCGCGGAAGTCGATCAATCCCGCGTGGTCACCGGCCTGGCCTGGACCGCAACCGATTACCTGATGGTGATGGAGATGGCCGAGGACGGTCTCGGCTGGGCCGAACTACCGCGCGCACTGGTACAGCGCTACGACCGCGGGCGGCTGGTGGAACTGCTGCTGCCCGGCTGGCCACGGCGCATCCACAGCGACCTGCTGTGGCGCCGCGACACGCCGCCAGGCCCAGCCGCACTATGGTGGGCCGACGCACTGGGGTGAAAAGGGGACGGAGGGGATTAAGTCGTTTGTGGCACAAACGACTTAATCCCCTCCGTCCCCTTTTTCGATTGCCGGCCAGCGGCCGGCACTACCGGTCAACGATGGGCGAGCGCGTAATCCAGCGCCGAGCACACTGCGGCCACCTGCGCGTCGTTGCACTGCTGCGGGGTCGCACGCGGGCTGTCCGGGTAGACCTCGGTGGTGGTGGTGTACTTCGCCCCGGTAATGCCGGCGCACAGGCCCAGCTTCACCAGCGGGTACTCGATCACGCCATGCGCCACCACCGGCGAACCAATGATCTCGCCCTTGTCGTCGGCCGGCGCGATGTGGGTGACCTTCTCCACCGCAGCGATCACCGCCTGCTGGAAGGCCGCCTGCGGGGCCTCGCTGTCGTCCACCAGATAGAAGCCATCCGGAATCAGGCCCGGCTCGAACGGCTTGCCATCACGCGCGGCCAGCGCCGGGCGGAACTCGCTCTCGTCGCTGTCGGTGGTTTCGTGCAGGTCGATGTGCAGTACGAACTGGTCCTTGATCGGTGCGACCAGTTCGATCAACGCGGTCGACTCGCGGGCCGGGCCATCGGCGCGGAAGTTGCGGTTCGGGTCGATCGCATCGAAGTTCCAGCGATTGATGCGCTCGAAGCCCCACGGATTCACGCACGGTGCCACCAGCAGGTTGGCCTTGCCGGCGTAATCGGCGGCGTGCTTTTCGAGAAACTCCAGCGCGCCCATCACGCCGCTGGTCTCGTAGCCGTGCACGCCACCGGTGACCAGCGCGGCCGGCAGCGCCGGGTTCCAGTCGCGGCTGCGCAGGGCGAACAGGGTATAGGTCTCGCCGGCGTAATCGAGCTGGCCATAGGCCACCTTGTCGAAGCGCGATGCCAGGGCTTCGATGCGCGGCAGCACTTCCTCGTCGTAGCGACGCAGGCGCTGCTGGCGGCCACGCCACGCCTCCCGTTCCGCCGCTCCCCACGGCTGGCCAGGGGTTCCGACGGGGTAGAAAGCGGCTTGGGACATGGCAGATCTCAGCGAGTCAGGAAGCAATCACCCACTTTACCACCGGCCCATCAGCATGAACCGGAGACGCATTCCATTGGCGAATGGAATCAGCAATAATTCTCATTTACGCCCTTCCACGACCTGCATCGATGCCCATCCACGCCCCGCAAACGGCCCGCCTGCCACTGGCCGCCGCCCTCGCCCTGTGCCTGCTCCCGGCTGTCAGCGCCTTCGCCCAGGACGGCGCCACCACGCTGGACAGCATCCAGGTCTCCGGCAGCTGGCTGGGCACCGGCCTGCACGACAGCGTGAAGAGCTTCGCTGGCGCGCGCACCGTGGTGGACCGTCAGCGCATCGAAGCCAGCGGCGCGGCCAGCATCGGCGATGCCATGCGCCGCATCCCCGGCGTGCAGGTCACCGACAACTCCGGCACCGCCGGCAGTTCGGTCTCGCTGAACATCGGCGTGCGCGGCCTGACCGGGCGCTACTCGCCGCGCTCGACCGTGCTGCTCGATGGCGTGCCGCTGGCAGTGGCGCCGTATGGCCAGCCGCAGCTGTCGTTCGCGCCGACCAGCCTGTCCAACATCGAATCGATCGACGTGGTGCGCGGTGGCGGCGCGGTGCGCTACGGCCCGCAGAACGTGGGCGGCATCATCAACTTCAGCACCCGCGCCATTCCCACCGGTGCCGGCCTGCACGGTGAGGCCGGCGTGCGCTACACCGCCTACGACCATGGCGGCGGAGACAGCACCCAGTACAACGCCTTCCTCGGTGGCACCGGCGACAACGGCCTGGGCGCGGCCCTGCTGTACTCCGGCCAGGATGGCCGCGGCTGGCGCCAGGGCAGCGATGACCGTTTCAACGACCTCGCGCTGAAGTTCGCCTATGCCATCGACGAACAGCAGGAACTGCGCGCCAAGCTGTCCTACTACGATGTGCGTTCGCTGACCCCGGGTGGCCTGACCCGCGCCCAGTACGAGGCCGACCCGTTCCAGAACACCCGCCCCACCGATTTCTGGAAAGGCCACCGCACCGGCATCGACCTGGGCTACACCAATACGTTGTCGGCCAACAGCGAGTTCGAGGTACTGGCCTATTACAACGAAAGCAGCCGTGCCAGCTCGCTGATCAACGCCGCCAACACCCAGCTGACCGTGCAGCCGCGCGACTACCGTGTGCTCGGCATCGAGCCGCGCTATACCCAGCGCCTGCACTGGGGCGCCAGCGTGCACGACATCACCGCCGGCTACCGCTTCCTGCGCGAGCGCGGCAACGACCGCAGCTACACCGTCACCCGCCGTACCGGCGTGGCCAGCGCCACCAACCGCTTCGACAACGCCACCGACGCACATGCCTTCTATATCGACGACCGCATCGCCATCGGCCAGTGGCGCATTACCCCGGGCGTGCGCATGGAGTGGATCGACATGGACCGCCGCCAGGCGGGTGGCACGGCAACCTTCAGCAGCCGCAACGACAAGGCCCTGCCCTCGATCAACGTCGCCTACCTGCTGACTCCACAGCTGACCGTGTTCGGCAACTACACCACCTCGTTCGGGCCGGTGCAGAACATCCAGCTGAATTCGCAGACCGCCAGCAACCCGCTGAACCCGGAAATCGCCAAGACCACCGAACTCGGTGCGCGCTGGCAGGACGGTGCACTGCGCGCGGAAGTGACCGTGTTCAAGATGCGCTTCGACAACCAGATCCTGCAGGTGCCGGGCATCACCCCGCCAACCTTCCAGAACATCGGCGCCACCGACCACAAGGGCGTGGAAAGCGCGCTGGAGTACCGCTTCGCCGAAGACAGCGCACTGGCCGGTCTGGAGCTGTACGCCAACTACACCTGGACCAAGGCGATCCAGCAGTCCGGCGACAACCGTGGCCTGGACGTGCCGTTCTACTCGCGCGACACCGACAGCGTCGGCGCACGCTATGCACTGGCCGGCTGGACCTTCAATGTCTCCAGCACCCACCAGAGCGGCCAGTTCTCCGATGCGGCCAACACCTGGGCCGAGAGCGCCGATGCGCGCGTGGGCCGCGTGCCGGGCGTGCGCCTGTGGAACGCGCAGGTGGCCTGGCAGGTGCCGGGACTGGGTGACAGCGAGATCGCGCTGGGCGTGAACAACCTGGCCGACAAGCGCTGGTACACCCGCAACGTCGATGGCAACGCCGGCCGCATGGTGGCCGCGCCACGCACCTTCTACGTGCAGGGCCGCTACCGCTTCTGACGCAGTAACCGCCCGATGCAGTGACGGCGGCGATCACGGTGGCGGCGTATCATGCCGCCACCATGTCACTGCCTGTTTCGCCATCGCGCCTGCATGCGGCCTTCCAGGGCCTGCGCCTGCGGCTGCGCGGCAGCGACCTGTGGTTCATCGCGCTGGCCCTGCTGGTCGGCCTGCTCGCCGGCTACCTGACCCTGCTGCAGTCCGGCATCGCGCGCTGGCTGCAGGGCACCCTGTACGGGCTGGACGAAGGCATGCGCCTGAGCTCACTGCCCTCGCTGACCTGGACCGCGCTGTTGGTGCTGCCGCTCGGTGGCCTGCTTGTCGGGCTGGTCAGCCTGGCCGCGACCCGGCTCAAGCGGCCCCTGCTGGATGCGGTGGAAGCCAACGCCCTGCATGGCGGCCGCATGTCGATGCGCGACAACCTGATCGTGCTGACCCAGACCCTGCTGTCCAACGGCTGTGGCGCCTCGGTCGGACTGGAAGCGTCGTACACGCAGATGGGCGCGGGCAGCGGCTCGCAGCTGGGCCGGGTGATGCGCCTGCGCCGCAACGATGTGCGCATCCTGGTCGGCGCCGGTGCCGCCGGTGCCATCGCCGCCGCCTTCGGTGCACCCTTGGCCGGTGCGTTCTACGCCTTCGAGATCGTCATCGGCGCCTATACCCCGGCCGCACTCGCCCCGGTCGCGGTCGCCGCGCTGGCCGGCGCGTTCGTGGCCGACCAGGCCGGCATCGAGGCCTACCTGCTGCCGGCGGCCTCGACGATTGATGTCCGCGCCGCCGACTACGCCATCTACGGTCTGCTCGGCTGCTGCTGCGCGATGGTCGGCATCGCGGTGATGCGGTTGATCGCCTCGATCGAAGGCACGGTCAAGCGCAGCCCGTTGCCACTGTGGGGCCGGCCGGTGGTGGGCGGCCTGCTGCTGATTCCGCTGGCACTGGCCAGCCCACAGGTGCTGTCGTCCGGCCATGGCGCGCTGCACCTGGACCTGACCACGCATCTGCCACTGATCTGGATCGGCGGCCTGCTGACCCTGAAGTGCCTGGCCTCGGGCATCTCGCTGGGCTTCGGCTTCCGCGGTGGCCTGTTCTTCGCCTCGTTGTTCATGGGCACCCTGGTCGGTGCCCTGTTCGCCGGCCTGCTGGCGATGGCCACCGGCGTGCCGGTGATCGACGCCACCTCCGCCGCGCTGGCCGGCATGGCCGCACTGGCCGCTGCGGTGGTCGGCGCACCGATGACCATGGCCATGCTGGTGCTGGAAGGCACCCACGACTTCCTGCTGACCAGCGTGGTGATGAGCGCGGTGCTGGTCTCCAGCACGCTCGTGCGGCAGTGGTTCGGCTATTCGTTCTCGACCTGGCGCATGCACCTGCGCGGCGAGACCATCAAGAGCGCCCGCGACGTGGGCTGGGTGCAGAACCTCAACGCCGGCCGGTTGATGCGCGAGGGCGTGGCCACCGCCCCGGCCGACCTCGATGCCGCCGCCTTCCGCCAGCGCTTCCCGCTGGGCTCGGGCAGCCGCGTGATCCTGATCGACAGCGAAGGCCATTACGCCGGGATCGTGCAGATTCCGCGCGTGTACGGCGACGGCGTGAAGCCCGAGACCATGGTCGGCGAACTGGCGGAAAACCGCGATGTGTCACTGCTGCCGAGCGCGGACGTGGTCACCGTGATGCAGCGCTTCGACCACACCCAGGCCGACGAACTGGCCGTGGTCGCCGCCGACGGCCAGGTGCTTGGCGTGGTCTCCGAAGCCTTCGTGCGCAAGCGCTACGCCGAGGAACTGGACAAGCGCCAGCGCGAACTGATGGGCGAGCGGGTCGAGGACACCGACTGACCCCGCAAAAAGGGGACGGAGGGGATTAAGTCGTTTCTGGCCCCTCGAAATCCACGCATGGCGTGGATCTACTGTCACGTCGGCGCTGTAGACTCCGGCCATGCGTTTCATTGAAACCTTCCAGGCCGGTCCCTTCGCCGACACCGTGGTCAGCCTGCTGGCCGCCTTCGTGCTGGGCACGCTGATCGGCGCCGAGCGCCAGTACCGGCAACGCACCGCCGGCCTGCGCACCAACGTGCTGGTCGCCGTCGGCGCCGCTGCCTTCGTCGACCTGGGCATGCGCATCGCCGGCAGCGCCGAAGCGGTGCGGGTGATCTCCTACGTGGTCTCCGGCGTCGGCTTCCTCGGTGCCGGCGTGATCATGAAGGAAGGCATGAACGTGCGCGGCCTCAACACCGCCGCCACCCTGTGGTGCTCGGCGGCGGTCGGCAGCTGTACCGGCGCGGACATGCTGGCCGAAGGCGTGCTGCTGACGGTCTTGATCATCGCTGGCAACACCCTGCTGCGGCCGCTGGTGAATGCGATCAACCGCATCCCGATCAACGAGACGGCCACCGAGGCCACCTACGAGGTGCGCCTGAGTGTGGATGCCGAAGCGGTGCCACGTGTACGCGAACGCCTGGTCGATGCGCTGGAAGCAGCGCAGTATCCGGTCGGTGATGTGCAGGTGGTCGAGCATGCCGACGCGCCCACCGATGTGATCGCGGTGCTGGTCAGTACCGCCGTGAGTGCCGATGAGCTGGACGTGGTGCTGGCGCGGATGGAGCATGTGCCGGGCGTGCTGCACGCCACCTGGGAAGTCAGTACCCGCGATTGATTCATCCACGCATGGCGTGGATCTACCGAGGTTGTGGTGCAGTAGATCCACACCATGCGTGGATGCGCTTCTCTCACCCACCCGCCAGGCGCTGCTGGGCCCTCAACAACTTGCGGAACGAACCGCACTGGCGCGCGTCCTGTGCTTCCGGGCAGGCCGCCGCGCGCTGTAGATGACGGCGCACCCGCTGCAGCTGGGAGATCTGCTGCTGCAGCACATCGGCCTGTGCCAGCAGGGCTTCGCGATCCAGCGTAATGCATCCGTGCTGAGGCGGCAGCGACAACCCGATCTGCTGCAGCGACAACCCGGCCGACTGGCCAAGGCCGATCAACGCCAGGCGCTCCAGCACCTGATCGTCGTACTGCCGGCGCAGGCCGCGACGGCCCAGCGACTGCAACAACCCGAGCTGCTCGTAGTAACGCAGGGTCGAGGCCGGCACGCCACTGCGCTTCACCACCTCGCCGATATCCAGTTCACGCATGGGCTTGACCTCAAGTCGCCTTCAAGCATCAACCTATGGGCAACTTCCCGGCAGGACAAGGTCATGGCCAGTACATCCCCCGTTGATCAGAATGCGCTCTGGAATGGCCCTGGCGGCCAGATCTGGGTCGCCCAGCAGGCCATCCTCGATGGTCTGTTCCAGCCGATGGCCGACCTGCTGGTGGCCGAGCTTCCGCAAACCGTCACGCAACTGCTCGATATCGGCTGTGGCACCGGCGCCAGCCTGCTGGCATCAGCCGCCGCTCGCCCGGCGACACACAGCACCGGCCTGGACATCTCCGCGCCGATGCTGGCACTGGCCCGCCAGCGCGCCGAGGCGGCCGGACTGGACGCGGACTTCATCGTGGCCGATGCGCAGCAGCATCCGCTGCCCTCCGCGCACTTCGACTGGATCCAGTCGCGGCTGGGTGTGATGTTCTTCGAAGATACCGAGGCCGCCTTCGCCAACCTGCATCGTGCTGCAACGCCAGGCGCTGGGCTGCGTTTCATCGCCTGGCGCAGCGCAGAGGAGAACCCATTCATGACGACGGCCGAGCGTGCCATTGGCGATGAACTCGATCTACCCCCACGCGTGCCAGGAGCACCCGGCCAGTTCGCCTTTGCCGATGGCCAGCGCGTGCAGCGTCTGTTGCAGGCCGCCGGCTGGAAGGATGTGGAGTTGGTCGCGGTAGACCTGCCGTGCTCGATTGCCCGCGATGAACTGCCGACCTATGTCGGCCAGCTGGGCCCGTTGGGCTTGGCGCTGCGCAATCTGCCCGAAGACCGCGCCGACGCACTTCGAAACAAGGCGCTGGCCGCGTTCGCGCCCTTCATCGAAGGCGACCGTGTGCGCGTCGATGCCGCCTGTTGGCTGGTCCGCGCCCGCGCCTGATACAAAAAAGGGGACGGAGGGGATTAAGTCGTTCTTGCCCCGGCTGTGCCGGAAACGACTTAATCCCCTCCGTCCCCTTTTTCTACTACAGCGCCTCGCCGGCGTCCGCCAGGCGCGATTCAATCAGCGCATACCACTGCTGCAGCACGTCGATCAGCATGTCCAGCTCGGCGTCGGTGCGCTGTGCGCGCCCGCTGCGCAGGCAGGCCTGGGCTTCCTGCAACTGGGCCAGGAAGCCGGCCACGGTGTCTGCCTGCAGGATCAACCCCGGCAGGCGCCGCCCGGGAATGCGCACCACCGCATGATTGCCGAGCTGGCCGTACACACTCAGTGTGGTTTCCGTCTTCATGGAAAGAGGCAGGAATTGGGCGTTCATCGCGTGCACCATGGAAAACCTGAGCCGCCGGCAGGCGTGGACAACGGGGGAGACGTGGCCACGTCCTGCCGGCGGTCAGGGGGGACTCGGGATACCGGGGCGTGGCCCCGGCGCAGGATTCTCAGCGTGGCTGCGCCACACCCGCGATCTGCACGCGCCGGTTCGGCGCCAGGCAGGCGATCAGCTCGCGACGGTTGCGCTGCTCGCACTGCACGATCGGCTCGGCCGCGCCGCGTCCTTCGGCACTGATGCTGGCTGCAGGCACGCCGCCCTGCACAAGCGCGCTGCGCACGGCCTCGGCACGTCGCTGCGACAGGGCCTGGTTGTAGCTGGCACTGCCGATACGGTCGGTATACCCGGTCACCCGGATTGACTGCACCTGACTGGCCTCGCGCACCTGCGCCAGCACGCCCTGCACGGCCTGCTGGCCTTCGGCACTGAGCACCGCGCTGTCGAAACCGAACAGCGCATCGGCGGACAGGCGCAACGGCTGCTCCGGCAACGGCGCCGGTGCAGGCGGGGCCGGCGGCCGCGGCGGGTCCAGCACCGCCGCACATGATTCA
Organism: Stenotrophomonas sp. SMYL86; assembly: GCF_036320025.1. Lineage (NCBI taxonomy): Bacteria > Pseudomonadati > Pseudomonadota > Gammaproteobacteria > Lysobacterales > Lysobacteraceae > Stenotrophomonas > Stenotrophomonas sp. SMYL86. The sequence goes on along the minus strand of NZ_JAWIRU010000001.1, from coordinate 32,901 downwards.
GGCTTCCAGTAGCCACCCTGGGCGATGCCCTTGCTGTCGAATCGCACCTGGAACTGGCAGGTGAAGTACTCCGCGCCCTGCGCAGTGCGGAAGTTGAACAGGTAGTTCCACTCGCGCACGCCCCACATGCCCTCGTTGAAATGCGGCGTGCCCAGCAGCGTGTACAGCTGGCGCTTGCTCATGCCCGGCGCGAAGCGGCGCAGGTCGGCGACGTCGGGATAGATGCCTTCCTTCAACGAGGCCTTCGAGGCCTCCGGGAACTGCACGGCGGTGGTTTCGGCAGGACCTTCGGCGGCCGGCGCATGACTGCGGCAGGCGGCCAGCAGGCCCATTCCCAGGACCAGGCCCAGCACTGCGGCCATCTGGCCGGTGCGGGCGATGCGATGCTGTTTCATGTCATTCCCCCTTTGGACGTTTCCGCGATGCCGGGCCGCGCGTGCGGCCCGGCGGCGGGGATCACCACTGGATGCCTGCACCGACGGCCACACCGGCCTCGCCACGGCTGTTGGTGGAGCCGCTGAACTTGTAGATCCAGCGCCCTCCTTCGGAGACACCGGAGATACCAACCGCCACGCCCGACTCGCCGTTGTAGCTGCCGGCGGCGACCGAGGCCATGCTGCGGCCCGCTTCGCTGGGCTGCGGCAGTGCTGCGGTGGCCATAGCCGAGGCGATACCGGCCGAGGCGCGGTTGTCGGTCTTGCGCAGGTCGCGCTCGAAGCCACCCATGCGCTCGTCGGTGTATGCCTTCGACCAGTCCAGGGTCTGCGCCATGCCCGACTTCAGCTGGTCGACGTTGACTGCGTCGGTACCGGCGGTGCCGGCGGCGACGTTACGCACCGTGGTCGGGCCGCTGTTGGTGCTGCCCAGCGTGACACTGTTGTAGTTGGTCGCGCCGTTCACCGTGGTGTCGTAACGGATCGTACCCTGCTGCGAGGCCTGCAGCTGGCGTACGTTGACCGCGTCGGTAGCCTGCGAACCATCGGCCACGTTGACCACCTGGCGTTCGGCACCGGCGGCACCCACTGAGACCGTGTTGGCCCGGTTCGCCACCGAACCCGCACCCAGCGCCACCGAGTTGTCGGCCTGCGCCTGCGAGCCATTGCCCAGCGCGGTCGAGTTGGCACCGGCGGCGGTGGAGCCTGCGCCACCTGCGGCCGAATTGGCACCGCTGGCGGACGGATCGGCCAGGTTGTTGGTGTTGTTGGCGCGGAAGCTGCCGGCCACGTTGGTGATGTTCTGGATCTTCTGGTCGGTGTACTTCTTCGATTCGTCGATGGCGTAGTTCACGCCGTTCTTCAGCTGGCCGACGTTGGTTGCGTCGTACGTATCGGAACCGTCGGCGACATGGGTGATCTTGCGCTCGCTGCCGGTGCTGCCGACCGAAACCTCACCGGCCGAGTTGCTGGCGCCGGTCTGGCCATAGGCGCCGGTGTAGCCGCTCTGCGCACCGACGCTGGCCACCGACCCGGCACCCAGGGCGACGCTGTTGCCGGCACTGGCGCTGGCGCCGTTGCCGACCGCCACGCTGTTGGCACCGGCCGCACTGGCCTGCGGGCCGACCGCCACCGCTTCCGCACCGGCAGCCGTTGCAGGCGCTGCGGTCGAGTTCACTGCCAGGTAGGCACTGCCACCGCTGTTGTTGGTGATGCGTTGGTTGAGGACCTTCAGCGAGCCGTCCACCGCAGTGAAGGCGGCGGTGACATTGTTGTAGTCGCCGCTGGTGAAGGTGCCGTCGGTGGCGATGCTGGAGATGCTGAACTTCGGCGCGGTCCACACGTTGGTGGTGCCGTTGTACGCGGTGGTGCCACCGAAGTAGTTGGCGATGGTGCTGTTCGTGCTGAACAGCTGGTCGCCGGTGATGGCATCACTGCTGCCGGCCAGGATGCTGCCGGCGGCGACGTTGGTGATCTTCACCGCGCCGGTGCCGGTACCCGTCAGCGTCACGCTGTTGAGCACGTTGCCACTGCCATCGACGTCGTACTTCACGGCCAGCTTGTCGATCTCATCGGTCTGGTCGGCAACGTTGGCCAGCGAGTTGCTGACCGCATCGAAGGCGGTACCGACGTCGTTGTAGCTGCCCTTGGTTACGGTGCCGTTGGCGGCGACGTTGTTGATCGAGTAGGTCGGTGCGGTCAGCACGCCGCTGGCGTTGACCGCCGCGCCACCACCGAGGTGGGTGGCCACGGCCTGGTTGGCCGCAAACAGCTGGGCACCGTTGATGGCCTCGCTGCTGGTGGCACTGACCTGGCCCGGGCCGAGATTACGCAGCGTGGTGGCCGTGCCGGTCTGGCCGAGCGTGGCACTGGCGTAGTTGACGCTGCCATCGCCATTGAGGTCATAGCGCAGTGCCCCCTGTTCCGACGCCTGCAGCTGGCCGACATTGACCGCATCGGTCGCTGCGGTACCCGCAGCCAGGTTGGTGACCTGACGCTCAGCACCCGCGGCACCGATGGACACGCTGTTGGCACGGTCAGCCAGGCTGCCGGCACCCACCGCGATGCTGTTGGCGGCGGTGGCGCGGGCGTTGGTACCGACCGCGATCGAGTCGGCGCCGCTGGCCAGTGCCTCGGTACCGGTCGAGTTCACCCGCAGGTACTTGGTGCCACCGTTGCGGATGTCGGTGATCTGCGTGTTGAGGTTGACCAGCGAACCATCGACCGCGGCGAAGGCATCGGTGGCGTTCTCATACAGACCCTTGGCGATCGCACCGCCGGTGGAGATGGTGCTGATCTCGAACAGTGGTGCTGTGAAGGCACCGCTGGCCGGATCGAAGGCTGCGCGACCGCCGAAGAAGCTGGCGATGGCCGCATTGGTCGCCGCCAACTGGCCGCCATTGACCGCTTCCAGGCTGCCGGCGGTGACCGCACCGCCGGCCAGGTTGCCGATGGTGGTAGTGCCGGTGCCCGCACCGAGCGTGACGCGGCGATAGTTCGGATTGCCGGCACCGTCCAGATCGTAGGTCACCGCAGCGGCCGCCACATCATCGATCAGGCTGATGGCACCCTTCAGCTGGGCCACGTTGACCGCATCGGTATTGACACTACCGGCGGCCACGTTGGTGATCTGGCGCTCACCGCCACCGGCGGTACCCACCGACACTTCACCGGCCGAGACCTGCGGCGCAGTGAGGCCATAGGCGCTGTAGCTGGCCTGGGCGCCGCGCAGCGCGGCCGAGCGGTAGCCCAGTGCGACCGAGTTGGCCTGGTTCGACGTCGCCTCGGCACCGAGCAGGGTCTGCCCGTTGGCCGTGCCCACCGCACTGTCGCCGACGATCACCGAATGGCCCATGCGTGCGGCGTAGTCCGCGGTCGGCACACCGGTCGGGTTGCTCGGATCATTGGTGCCGGCGCCCGGGAAGGCGACGTTGGCATCGACCTTCGGCAGCTCGTGGCGGGCATTGGCACCGATCACCACTTCCTTCGAACCGTTGGCAAAGGCGCCGTCACCCATCAGCACCTGGTAGTCCTGCGCCGCATTGACTGCCCAGCAGGAGATGTCGGCGAGGACGATATCCAGGCACTTGGCCGCCCATGCCGGCGAATCCTTCGGCAGCAGCAGCCCGAGCAGGCCGCCCGGATTGCCGTTGTTGATGTTGTAGATGTAGCTGTCGGAGGTGACACCGCCGATCAGGGTCAGGTGCGAGCTGCCGCCGGTGACGGCGCCGCCCAGGCCATTGAGGGTGCTGCCGACCGGCGACAGGTTGACCACCGGCAGGCCCAGCACATTGACCGTCGAGTAGGTCTGCATCACGTTGGCGTTGCTGAGCTTGAGGTTGCCGTTGCTCAGGTAGCCGTTGCCGCCGAACAGGCTGGTGGTGGTCGGGCCGATCAGCTGCCCGACATTGCCGACCAGGCCACCGGTGCCGATGATCAGGCCCGCGTTCGGATCGGCCGGAGCCGGCGCCTTCGGGCTGGTCGGCGGGATCGCCGAGGGCTTGGTCAGGCCTAGACCGCCGAGGGTGCCGCCGACCAGGCCGCCTACGGCACTGCCGAGATTGCCGATGGTGCCGTTGAGGTTGCCATTGAGCAGGTTGCCGACGGCGCCGCCGACATTGCCAAGCGTATCGCCCAGCAGGCCACCGAGGCCGCCGGTGCTGCCACCTGTAGCGCCATTGAGTACACCGCCGACGGTGCTGCCCACTGCACCCACTGTATTGTTGAGCGTGCCGCCCACGGCGCCACCCACTGCACCCACCGTGCCAACCGCACCATTGAGTGCGCCGCCGACGGTGCTGCCGACCGAACCGACCGTGCCGTTGAGCGCACCACCGACGGTTCCGCCGACTGCACCAACCGTGCCAACTGCACCGTTGAGTGCGCCGCCGACGGTGCTGCCGACCGAACCAGCCGTGCCGTTGAGTGCACCACCCACAGTGCCGCCGACTGCACCAACCGTGCCAACGGCGCCATTGAGCGTGCTGCCCACTGCTCCGCCCACCGCACCAACCGTGTTGCCTACGGTGCCATCAAGCACGCCACCCACGGCGCCACCTGCCGCGCCGACAACGCCGCCCACCAGGCCACCCACGCCCAGTGCGCTGTTCTGCGCTGCCACAGTCGCTTGGCCGGCCAGCTTCAGATTGCGGTCGGCCACGACTTCCTGGCCATCGGGCGCCTGCACGCGCACTTTGCCGGCAACACCGGTATCGAAAGCTGCGGTGATCGCACGATCATGGGTCTCGCCCGGCAGCTCCTCCTTTGCCGGCAACGTGACCGCCGCCGTCGCCTTGACCTGCCCCTGACCATCGATCTGGTGGCCCGCCAGCTTCAGCTGCGAATCCACCTTGCCGTCAACGGACGCCTTGAGGCCGGACAGCGAGCCAGCGGATGCGCCAGCAACAGCTACGGCCGCCTTGGCACCGGTATCGATCGAGGCCGCCTGGGCACCGGCGATGCCAACCCTGGCCTTCGCCTGCGCATCCGCAGCCACACCGAGCGGCGCATGCGCGGACGGCGCAACGTTGGCCGCCAGTGAGGCATCCATCTTCGCCACATTGGACGCTGCGTGCCCCAGCCCGACATTGGCGCGAGCATCGGCGGCCAGTGCAGGAACCGCGACCTGCTTCGGCGCGGCGTTCGCCGCCAGCTTCACCTGTACGGTAGCCGGCAGCACGTCGCGCACGATCGGCAGCGAGGTCGTACTCAGCTGCAGGCCCACACGCGCGTCTGCGCTGATCGCCGGACTGCTCTGCGCCTGGCGCGATGCCGCGGCCAGCGCGACTTCTGCGTCGACCTTGACCGGCATCGGCTGCGCGTACTTCGCGGCCAGTGCCTGCAGATCACGCAGCGACTGATTGGATTCGGATGCTCCTGCATGCCCGCTGGCCAGCGCACACAGCAGGGCCAGGGCCAGTGCGGTCGGCATCAGCAGGACACTGCGCGGATCGCGGGCGGCGCTGCCGCCGCTATCGCCGGTGGCCAGTTCCGAGGCCACAACCAGAGCATTGAGCTGGCGGTTCCATACACGCCGGTAGATGCGGTTCATGAGCATTTCCCCCGTAGGCGAACAACTGGAATGTCAGTGGACTTGCCGTTAGGCAGGTGACTGACATTTCAGCGTTTGCAACGGCGGCTGCGCACTTCATTCCGGCACGGCAATCGCGCATTCCGGCAAATCCACGGTCGGAATCGGCAGCCGGTTATGCAGAAGCGGCAACCATATCGGCAAGCGGATATGCAATTCCGGCAGGAACCGCCGGGAAACCCTTATGGGGCCTGGATCAGGCGGGCTGGCCGATCTGCGCGGGTGCGCGCATCAGCGTGTCACGCGGCAGTTCACCGAAGACCTTGCGGTAGTTGTCGGCGAAACGCGAAAGGTCCCACAGGCCACAACTGAGGGCGATGGCCTTGACCGAACGGCGGCTGGAATCGGCCATCGACAGGCTGCGGCAGGCTGCGCACAGGCGCAGCATCGACAGGTAACGATTGGGCGACGTACCGAACAGGTCCTCGAACGCGTAGCGCAGCCCACGCTCACTGACACCGGCAGCGTCGCAGATCTCATTCATGTAGATATTGCGGCGCAGGTTGAGGCGCATGAAGTTTTCCGCCCGCTGTGCGATCAGATAATGCGTGCGCCGCGCACGGCTGCAACCCGGGCGTTCGGCGGAACCCGCACCCAGCAGTGCCTGCACGTGTTCGTGCAGCAGCCGCTCGGTTTCTTCCGGCTGCAGGCCCGTGCCCTGGCCCAGCTGCAGGTGCAGCTGCTGGTAATGCTGTGCCAGCGGGGCGGCCTCGCTGGCGAGATTGAACAGTGAAAGCGCCTGTCCGGCCGGCGGCGTGCTGCGCAGGCTCAGTTCGGTCAGCTTGCGTTGCACCCGTGCCACCGGCACCAGCATCAGGGTCATGTGCGTGCCCGGGCTCAGGGTGAACTCGCTGATGCCCTCGGGCATCACGGTCAGCGCCATCCCAGGGGCAAGCGGTACGCCATGGCACCAGCTCAGGGTTTCATCGGTCGCATGCAGATACCCCAGCATCGCCCAGTCCGGCGGCAGCATGAAACGTCCACGGCAATGGAATCCACAGCTGATGCTGCAGAACAACGCCTCCTCGTGCACGCGTGACGCGAAGGCCGCCCGCGGCCCATTGCCATCGAGCAGAAGCAGTTCGACATCACATACACGAAGCACGCCGCTCAGCGTCGCCAGGTCGATCGACCGCAGGCCGCTGTCGTCGCTGTCTCCTACCCCACCATCGACCATGACAGTGTCGTCCCCCCGATTATCCGCCGTGCGGTACGGCCCCCACTGCCTGACAGGGCGCGCACCTCTCATGGAATCTCTTCCATCACCGGGATGCGCGCCGCCAAGGTGCGCACCCCAAAAGAAACGCGAGTACTTGAATGCGAGTATGCCCGATAATTCAACGGGGTAAACATCTGCACCGCGTTGAATAAGAGGGATACAGAGGTGAAAATCAGATTGTCGCGTTTGGCACAGTTTTCGCATGCGACCTGAAGCCTGCCTCACATTATCTGCACGTCGATGAATCGTTGTGCGGGCGAACGGATTTCCGTCACAGAACCCGGCTTTGAAATTAAGGACCAATGGGATTCTGCCGAATTTGCATATAGGTTCCGGTTGCAGCCGGCCGCCATTCAGGCAAAGTCGATAACACGGTGATCCGGTCTTTGATAATGACCGCACCCAGGGGGACAGCATGACCATGCACGTATCGCTCGACACGTCGACCACCGGCCCCGCGCCGCGCGGTCGCGGTTGCGCGAACGGCGTCCCGCCTGGAAACGATCACCCTGCTTGAGCACAGCGGGTCCATCCCGCCGTGCCTCCTCCGCCAGGACGTGCGGAGGTCCACGGACGATCCCGGCGGAGCCGGGCCACCGCCCAACAGGTGTCCTGTAGCAGACAGGTAGAGGGAGACAAACGTCATGAACGCATCGATCCGCAAGTTCCTGAAGGAAGAAGATGGCGTTACCGCACTCGAGTACGGCCTGCTGGCGGCTGTGATTGCCGGCATCCTGATCGCGGTCGGCAATGCGCAGATCAAGTCCTTCTTCGAGACCCTGTTCACCAATCTCTCCGCATTGGCCACCAAGGCCTCCGGTAGTGCAGCACCGCCTGCCGGCGGCGGGGGCTGACCGGGACCGCGCGCAGCCGTCGGCTGCGCTTGCGGCTCATTGCAGAAGGCGGCGGCTGACCGTCCACTGACGGACAATGGAGGGTGCGATGACACTGCTGGGATTGCTGGCCATCGGTGTGTGCCTGCGGATCGCGATCAGCGATCTGTACGCCCGTCGGGTGCCCAACGCCTGGCTGCTGTCTGCATGCGCGATCACCGTTGTCGTGCTCATCGCCGGACAGTTCAACGCGCCGCGCCTGCCGTGGGCTTCCCACGTTGCCGGCGCGGCGCTCGGCCTGGTCGCATTGCTGCCTTTCCACGCAGTGCGCTGGATGGGCGCCGGCGATGTCAAATTCTTTTCGGTACTGGGATTGATGCTGGGCTGGCAGGCACTGCTGCCGATCTGGATCGCGGCCAGCCTGGCAGCGGGCGCACATGCCGCACTGGTGCTGGTATCGCGACGGTTGGGCCCAGTACTGCCCATCGGCCTTCAAGCCCATATGCATCGGGCAAGTTCGCAATGGCATTCGCACCCGGCGCTGCGCGGGATGCAGAGCGCCCGCCAGGGACGCCAAGGCATTCCCTACGCCGCCTACCTGGCGGTATCCGCCATCGCCTGGGTCCTCATCAGCACGTACGGAGGCGTGGCATGAACATCCACAACCGACGCCGGCAACGTGGCGCGGCCAGCATCGAGTTCGCGCTGATGTTGATGCTGGGCCTGCTGCCGCTGCTACTGTTCACGTTCTCCGGCGTAATGATCATGGCGGCCCAGCAGACGTTGGCAACCGCCTCGGCCGAGGGTGCACGTGCATCGCTGCGCTATGGCAGCGCCAACGAACGCCGTACTGCCGCCTGCGTTGCAGCGCGTAGTTCGATGCAGTGGCTGCTGAACTTCTCGGGTCAGCCGGTCGACTGCAGCAATGGCGGAAACAACGCCATTCTGGTTTCCGCGCAGGCCCCCTGCGCCGGACTGGCCAGCGCCCAGTGCATGACCGTAACGGTCAGCTACGACTACGCAAGCCATCCCTTCCTGCCCGGCACCGCCACGCTTTACAAGTGGGTGATGCGGGCTCCCATCCGCAGCGTCGCGGTCGCTCAGCTCGACCTCGGCAGCGGCAACTGACGTTCGGTACAGGAGACGGTTCCATGCTCAAGTTGACCCGCATTGCTGCCGTCGCCCTGATCGGGCTGGCCGTGCTGCTGGCGGTGATCGCCTTGATGATCGGGCGCAAGCCGGCCGCACCGGCAACGGTTGCCCCGATGACGCAGAGCGAAGCCCAGGCGATCACCGTGGTGGAAGCGGTGGCGCGACTGCCGGCCGGCGAACCGATCTCTGCCAACGGACTGCGTCTCGCACAGCGCAGCGCCCCGGTTGCCGGTGCCGCCACCAGCATTTCCGCCGTGGTCGGAAAGGTGCCGGTGCAGGACATCGCCGAAGGCACGGCGATCAGCAGCAACGCACTCGCGCAGGGATTCTCGCTGCAGCTGCGCCCCGGGGAACGCGCACTGGCGGTCCCGGTCGACGAGCTGGTGGGGGCCGGCAACCGCATCCTGCCCGGTGATTTCGTCGACGTGTTCCTCAACCTGCGCAATGCCCAATCCACTGCCAGCGGCCCGGCCGACGCAGCACAGACGCGCCTGCTGCTGTCGCGCCTGCGCGTGCTCAGCTATGGCCAGCAGGACATCGCCCCGGCCAACCATGACGCTGTTGCCAGCAACGAGGCCGATGGCCGCAACGATCCACGCGCCGCCGACATCACCGGAAGCAGCAGCACCCAGAGCGCGGGCAGCGGGACCGCCCAGCCGGCACGCAGCGCGGTACTGGCGGTGCCGGTGGCCGATGCCAACCGGCTGCTGCTGGGTGCACAGCAGGGCAAGCTGTTCCTCGCCCTGCGCAACCCTGCCGATTCCGGCCAGCCCGATCTGGCGCTGTTCCCGCAGGCACGCGGGGTGATTGATCCCCTGCGTGGCCTGGATGCGGAACAGCAGCTTGCGCTGCAGCGGCCAGAGAATCACGCCTTCGCCGGCATCGACGGCGATGCATTGGCCGGCCGCAGCAACGCGCCCGCGCGCAGCACCCAGGATGCCCCGGCACGCGCACCCGCACCACGGCGCAGCGCCCCACGCGCATCGGGCATCGAAATCATCCGAGGTGACAGCTCCGCCCCCCGTGGTTCCCTTTGACCTGCATCGAGCGCATCCATGACCGAACGTCGCCGCAGTCCACGCCCTTCCCCCCGCCAGCGCTGGCTGGCCCTGCTGCTGGTGCTGCTGGCACCGGCGACAAGCGTGGCCGCCGACGACCTGGTGCTGCAGGCGCGTGAGCAGCGCCCCTGGACCCTGCCGGGTGATCTGGAGCGGGTCGCCATTGCCGATCCGGGCGTGGCCGATATCGTGATGCTGCGCGGCCAGCGCCAGGCCCTGCTGGTCGGCAAGGCGCCGGGCACCACCACGCTCCTGCTCTGGCACCGCAAGCAGACCGAACCACAGCGCCTGCAGGTGCGGGTACAAAGTGCGGTGCAGGGTGCGGCCGACGCCGGCGCGAACGGGCTGGTATTCACCCAGCAGGACAATCAGGGCCTGCTGCAGGGAAGCACCGAGAGCGTGCTGTCGCACATGCAGGAGCAGAAGGCTGCCGCCATGGCCCTGGGCAAGGATGGCCTGCTTGCCGACGCATCCACGGTGAGCAGCGGCGGCGTGGTCCAGGTCGAGGTCAAGGTGGTCGAGTTCAACAAGACCGCACTGAAGCAGATCGGCATCAGCTTCCAGAACCGCAATGGCAACTTCGCCTACGGCTTCGCCCGCCCGGGCGGCCAGCTGCCGGGCAATACCGGCATCCTGCCCGGCATGAAGGAAGGCAACTCCGGCAACGAAGCCGAATCGCCCATTTCTTCGGCCTTCCGCCTGGTGTTCGGCTCGACCAAGGGCCTGTGGAATGCCGACGTCGACCTGCTGCAGAGCAATGGCATGGCGCGTGTGCTGGCCGAACCGACACTGGTCGCGCTGTCCGGGCAGAGCGCCAGTTTCCTGGCCGGCGGCGAGCTGCCGATCCTGGAACCGCAGGGACTGGGCACCACCACCATCACCTACAAGCCCTTCGGCATCGGCCTGACCGTGACACCGACGGTACTGGCACCGAACCGCATCGCCCTGAAAGTCGCACCGGAAGCCAGCGACCTGGACTACAGCAACGCCATCGCGCTCAACGGCGTGCAGATTCCCTCCATCACCACCCGCCGCGCCGACACCACGGTCGAACTGGGCGATGGCGAGAGCTTCGTGATCGGTGGCCTGGTCAGTTCCAACGTGGTTTCCAGCGTCGGCAAGATCCCGCTGCTGGGTGACCTGCCTATCATCGGCTCGTTCTTCCGCAACTTCGACTACAAGCGCCAGGACAAGGAACTGGTGATCATCGTCACGCCACGCCTGGTGAAGCCGCTGGCACGCAACACCGAGCTGCCGCTGCCCGGCGACCGCGAGGCCAAGCCGCACATGCCCGAATGGGGCGCCTGGCTGCTGGGTCCTATCAGCCAGGACCCGGTGCCCGGCTTCTCACGCTGATTCCATGATGCCTGCGATACCACGCCCATGCCCTACGCCACTGCCCAGCCGCTGCATCCGCAAGGACCGCCGATGAACCTGGTCCTGTACGGAATGGATCGCGAACTGCTGCCCCGGCTGGCGGCGAAACTGCCGCCAACCACCACCCTGCACTGGCAGGACAGCAGCACGCCGACCTCCGCCCAGGACCTGCAACGCGGGCCGCAGAGCCTTGTGCTGCTCGACTTCCGCCCGGAACATGCAGCCGCCTCCAGCGTGCTGGCGCAGCAACTGCAGCAGACCGAGCCGGATCTGGCATTGGTTGCAGTCGGTGCCACCAGTGCCGGCCAGGTGGAAGGCGTTGTCATCGCATTGCGGGCGGGCCTGCGTGATGTGCTGGACCTGGACAGCGACAACGTCGGCATCGAGGCCGCGCTGCGTCGCGCCCTGTCACCACGACCGGCTGCCGCCGCGCAGCAGGCGCACAAGGCCCGCCTGATCGTCCTGCTGGGCGTGCGCGCCGGGGTCGGCACCAGTACGCTGGCCGCGCATCTTTCGGTGCTGGCACAGCAGACCCGTGCACTGGCACAGGGCGAGGCACTGCAGCAGGATGGCCTGCTGATGGAGCTGGCCCAGCCTTCGGGCGACCTCGCCCTGTACCTCAACCTGGACAGCCGCTTCCACTACGAAGACGCGCTGCGCAACGCCAGTCGCATCGACGCCACCCTCGCCCGTACGGCCATGGCCCGTCACGATTCCGGACTGGTGCTGCTGGACCGCGCCAGCGGCAGCGATGCGGTACCGCCGTCCGATCCGGGTGCGCTGCTGCAGCGCCTGCGCACCGTGTTCGCCAGCGTGCTGTGTGATGCCGGTGGCTGCCCGCTGCGTCAGCTGCCGCCGCTGCTGCTGGACCAGGCCGACGAGATCTGGCTGGTCACCGATGCCTCCATTGCCACACTGGTGTCGCTCGACCAGGCACTGAAGCATCTTGCCGGCCAGCGCGAACGCGAGAAGCGCCTGCAGCTGGTGATCAACCGCCACGATGACAGCAGCGGCATGAGCCCGGAGCAGATCGCGCGCCGCTTCGAGGTTCCCCTGCTGGCCACGCTTCCCGAACGACCGCGCGTGCGCCTGGCTGCCAGCCAGGGCCACCTGCTGCTGCAGGATGCGCCGCGCGACCCCTACCTGCGTGCCCTCGCCCCGCTGGTTTCGCGCCTGGATCCGGCTGCCTGCCCGGTCCAGGCGCAGGGCCTGCGGGAAAGACTCTCCCTTGCCCTGGGTGGATCGCAATGGAAGACAAGGTAACCCCGTTCCCGCATGCCGTTGCCCGGCCGGTGCTGCCCGAAAGCTCGCCGGGCCATCAGCCGTTCGCGCAGACCGAGCAGTACCAGAAGGTGCTGTCGGCCGCGCATGAGCACCTGCTCAACAGCATCGAGGACGAGCGCATCGACATCGATTCCTGGGCCCCCGACACCATCGCCCGCTGGGTGCAGGTGCAGACGGTGGGCTTCATCCAGGAGTGGCGCATCCCGATCAACGAAGAGGAGATGCAGGTGGTCGCCGACGGCCTGGTCAAGGAGCTGACCGGCTTCGGCCCGCTGGACGACCTGCTGCACGACCCGTCCATCGAAGACATCCTGATCAACGGTTTCAAGGATGTGCACGTGTCCCAGGGCGGCCAGCTCAAGCGGGCCACCCAGCGCTTCACCGACGATACGCATCTGCTGCGCATCCTGCGCCGCATCCTCGCCCCGCTTGGGCGCCGCCTGGATGACTCCAATCCGATGGTCGATGCGCGCCTGCCCAACGGCGGCCGTCTCAACGCGATCATCTCGCCGCTGGCGGTGGATGGACCGATGGTGTCCATCCGCAAGTTCCGCAAGGACCCGTTCACCCCCGATGAACTGCTGGCCAAGGGCACCTTCGATGCGCCGATGCAGGCCTTGCTGAAGGCGATGGTACTGGGTCGCTGCAACATCCTGGTGTCCGGCGGCACCAGCTCAGGCAAGACCTCGCTGCTGAACGCCCTGGCCAGCTACGTCCCCGCGAACGAGCGCGTGATCACCGTCGAAGACACCGCCGAGCTCTCGCTCAACCACCCGCATGTAGTTCGCCTGGAAAGCCGTATCGGCGGCGCCGAAGGGCACGGTGCGGTCAGCATCCGCGATCTGGTCCGCAACAGCCTGCGCATGCGCCCCGACCGCATCGTCGTCGGCGAAGTGCGCGGTGCCGAGGTGCTGGAAATGCTGCAGGCGATGAACACCGGCCACGACGGCTCGATGGCCACCATCCACGCCAATTCGCCCCGCGACTGCCTGTACCGGATCGAGATGCTGGCCGGTTTTGCCGGCTTCCAGGGCAGCGAGGACAGCCTGCGCCGGCAGATCGCCAGTGCCATCGACTTCATCGTGCAGATCTCGCGCCTGGGCAGCGGCCGCCGCGTGCTGGTCTCGATCACAGAGATCACCGGTGTCAGCGACAACCTGATCACCACCCAGGAAATGTTCCGCCACGAGCTGCAGATCGACGGCAACGGCAAAGAGATCGATCGCTGGGTCGGGCTGGGCTTCCATCCGCACTCGCACAAGCTGGAGCCGTTCCGCCAGCAGCTGCGCGAATCGCTCTACGGAGACTTCTGAGCATGGGAACCGGCGCGCTGCTGGGCATGCTGAGCATCATCGCGGTGCTGCTGGCGCTGGCAGCCTGGCTGTGGGGCACGGCCAGCAGCCGTGAGCAGCGCCAGGTTTCAATGCGGCACGCCGAGCAGCAGCTTTCGCGCGGAAGCGCCACGGGCGGAGCACCCGCCGGGCCGTCCGTCACCGCTGCCAACGACCCGGCGCGGCCCGCCAGCGCCGGGCGCCGCGTGCTGCCGCTGGATGGCCTGCTGCAGCGCGCAGGGCTGCAGACCGGCTGGAAAATTCCCATCATGCTGCTGGTACCGGGGCTGGTACTGTCGGTGGTGGCGATGCTGCGGCTGGGCACCGCATGGATGTTTCCGCTGACCCTGCTGCTGTACCTGCTTGGCTGCTGGCTGTGGGTGATGCGGCGGACCACGAAGCTGCGTGCGCAACTGCTGCATCAGCTGCCGGACTTCCTCGACAACCTGGTGCGGCTGACCGCACTGGGCAACAGCCTGCAGGCCGCGTTCCAGGTTGCGTCGATGCAGACGAGCGCGCCGTTGCGCGGGCTGCTGGACACCACGGTGCGCTTTGCACGCAGCGGCATGGAGCTGGACCGTGCACTCGCACAGGCCTCGCATCCCTATCGCATGGATGTGCTGAAGGTGTTGTCGGTGGTGATCGGTGTCAGCGTGCGCATCGGCGGGCGCTCCGACCAGATCCTGCAGCGCATGGGCGATTTCATGCGCGATCTGGAACAGGCCCAGCAGGAGCTTGCAGCGACCACCTCGGAGACGCGGATGTCAGCGTGGGTGCTGGGCCTGTTGCCACCGGCCTGCGCGGTACTGATGGCGATCACCAGCCCGGACTTCTTCCAGCCGGTGCTGCACGATCCGCTCGGCCACAAGATCCTGCTGCTTGCACTGGGCATGGAACTTGTCGGTGGCTTCCTGCTGTATCGCCTGGCCAAGTCGCTATGAACCCCCTTCGCCCCGCCGGAGACAACCGATGAGCGCCAGCGCCTGGTTCGCCCTCTCCCTGCTCGTGCTGGCCGCCGGTATCGCCCTGCTCGGTATCGGCGGCTGGGTACGCAGCCATCGTGAGCAACGTACAACGGCCACCTTGAAGACCGCCCTGCAGCCGCGCGAGGCGTCCCGTGACACCGAGCCTGCGCGGCACGATTCGCTGGGCTGGCTGGAACGCTTCGGCCGTGCCCTCAGCGGCGGCCGCCTGGAAACGGCGTTGCTGGCCAATGAAGACCGGCTGCTGTTGGATCTGGCCGGGTGGAACACCCGCCGCGGTACGGCCATCTACCTCGGCCTGCGCCTGCTGCTGGCCGTGCTGGTGCTGGTACTGGTGCTGACATTCAGCAGCGTCACCGGGCTGGCCAGGATCATGGTGATCATCGGCGCCCTCGCCGCCGGCCTGCTGCTGCCCAAGTTCGTTCTCTCCTCCTGGGTGAAACGGCGCCGACGAGCGGTCGACAACGAGCTGCCGCTGCTGATCGACCTGCTGCGTCTGCTGCAAGGCGTGGGCTTCAGCATGGACCAGAGCCTGCAGACGCTCGGCGACAAGCTGCGCGATGCATTGCCGGTCCTCGGCGGCGAGCTGCAGGAGGCCAACATCGCCTATACCCACGGCCGCACGCGCGCACAGTCCCTGCGCCGGCTGAGCGAGGTCTATGCCGACGATGACCTGACCAGCCTGATGCAGCTGATCCTGCAGGTGCACGCCCATGGCGGCGCGGTGCAGGAGCCCCTGCGGCAGTTCAGCATCCGCCTGCGCGAACAGCGTCGCAACACGCTGAAGGAAAAGGTCGGCAAGCTCTCGGTGAAGATGACCGTGGTGATGATGCTGACCCTGCTGCCAGCGTTGATGCTGGTCCTTGCCGGTCCGGCGCTGGTCGCGCTGGCCACCACCATGTCCAAGATGGGGTCCCCCTGATGCCTGCCCTGCGCACTTCCTGCCTGATTGTTGCCCTGGCTGCCGTTGCCGGCGCCAGCGGCTGTGCATCGACCACGCCGAAGTACCTGCGCGCGCCCAGCCTGGCCGCGCCCGAACCGGCACCGCAGGACAGCCGCAATGCCTACCTGGAGCTGATCGAGCGCATGCAGCAGCAAGGCGCATGGTATGCCTCGCTCGCCCACGTCGACGCCTTCCGCCAGCGCTACGGCGATCCGCCGGCGTTGCGCCTGCTGCAGGCCGACGCGCTGCGCGAGACCGGCCAGGCCGATGCCGCGGTCACCCTGTACCGCGATCTTTCCAGTGGCGCCCAGGCCGCCGCGGCCGCCCATGGCCTGGGCCTGATTGCCGCGCGCCGCGACGACGACGCCGGCAGTGAGCAGGCGTTGGCGCGGGCGACCGAACTGCAGCCATTGAATACAAGTTATCTCGGCGACCTGGGCTATGCGCGGCTGCGCGCCGGGCAGTTCGAGCGCGCGCGCGAACCCCTGGCCAAGGCGCTGGAGCTGTCGCCGGGCAATGCCAAGGCCACCGCCAACCTCGCCCTCTGGGCGGTGCTGCGGGGCGACACCGCCACTGCCGAACGCCTCGCCCAGCAAGCGAACCTCAATGAAGAGACCCGGCTCAGCATCCAGCAGCAGGCGGCGCAGATCCGTGCCCGCCTGCAGCAGCGCCAGGCCGCAGCGGCAGCCGCCGCAGTCGTGCCGGCCGCTGCCCGTGCTCTCGCCAGCGATGCCGCCGGCAACCCGCCCGGCGCCACGCGACTGGCGGCGGAACCGCGCCGCGACAGCCGCGATGAACGCGATCCGCAGCGCCTGCCGCCCTCGATGCTGGAACGCTTCAGCGCCTCCGACCACCCGAACGGGAACACACCATGACCGCGACGCCCCTGACCCGACGCCTGCTGCCCGTTCTGATCTGCCTGCTGCCGGCCGCCGCCGTGCAGGCGCAGCAACAGCCGCTGACCGGGCAGATGCTTGGCGGCAGCACGCCGGCTGCGTCGGCTTCGCAGCCGCTGCAGTCCGAGTCACTGCCCACCGTGGACCTGGCGGCCCCGCCAGCACCGGTGCCGCAGGCGGCGCCTGCAGCAGTGGCCAACACCGACGGCAGCACTGCAGCTCCGCGGCCCGGCCGCAGCCAGATCGGCGATACCACGCGCAACCTGTTCCGCCTGCAGGCATCGGGCCAACAGGCCGGACAGCACCTGCCGATCCTCGGCGACCAGGCGACGCTGAGTTACGCCCGCTACATGAAGAGCTTCGAACACGAGATCCCGGACTTCTTTGAAGCCGATGTCGCCAAGTCCAAGGGATCATCCTCATCCGGACGCTGAGGTAGGCCATGAAACGCCCACGCCAGTTCAGTTTCAGCCGCCCACGGGGCGGCATGTCGATCACCATGATGCTGGTCATGCTGGCGTTGCTGGCGATGCTGGGCCTGATCGAGATCGGTTACCTGTTCTGGGCCAAGCGCGATGCACAGAAAGTCGCTGATCTGGCCGCACTGGCCGGAGCGCAGCGACTGGAACTGTGCACCTCGGACAACAGCGACAACAGTGCTGCGCGGCAGAGCGCACTCACCCAGAACACTTTCGCAGGAAGCCTGGAAATCCGCTGCGGAAACTGGAACGTGACCCGCGCCACCGAAGGGCACTTCAGCCCGGTCGTCGATGCAGCGAATCAACGCAACGCCGTCCGTGTCATCACCCGCCGCGCGGTGCTTCCCTTCTTCGGGCAGAACAGCAGCCTGCCGACCGTGACCGCACAGGCGGTGGCGCGCCGTGCAGAACCCACGGCGGTTTTCAGTGTCGGCTCGCAACTGCTGCGCATCAATGGCAACACGCCACTGGGAAATGTCCTGAAACTGGTGGGCGCCGACCTCGACAAGACCACCCTGCTCGGCTACGACGGCCTTGCACAGGCGCATATCACCCCGAATGGACTGCTGCAGGCACTGGGCATTCCGATCGACGTCAACATGGGCGTGGCGGAGTTCAACAATCTGCTGGCCGGCCGCAAGGTCAAGCTGGGCAAGATCCTTCAGGCGACCGTTGACCTGCTCACCCAGCAGGGCGTTGCCCACGTGGACCTGAGTGCACTGGAAAATGCCCTGGTCGTGAAGGGCATCGACCTCAAGCAGCTGGAGGTGAAACTCGGCTCCGATGACAGCGGTGGCGGCCTGTTCGCACGCGTGGTCGCGCCGGATGGAACGATTTCCAGCGCGCTGCAGGCCGATGTCAATGTGCTGGACCTGATCGGCACCAGCATCAGCATCGCCAATGGCGGCCGTGCGGTCTCGGTCGATGAACTCAACCTGCTGGGCCTGGTCAATGCCAAAGCCGCTGTGGTGGAACCGCCTTCCATCGCCATCGGTGGCGTTGGCTCGCGCGCTTACAACGCGCAGATCCGTGTCTTCCTCGACATCGACACCAACAACATTCCCGTTGCAGGCGGCGTGCTTTCACTGCTGGGCATCCGCCTGAAGCTGCCGGTCCATGCGGACGTGACCAATGCAATGGCGACCCTCACCAGCCTGCAATGTGGCAGCACGCCTCCCACGGCGACGATCAAGGTCGAGTCTTCCGTACTGCGCGCCTGCGTCGGCAAGGTGGCCGACAGCGAGCGGTTCTCCAAGCAGAATGTCTGTGGCGACACCCTGCAGAAGGAACAGATGCTCACACTGCTCGGCGCCCCGTTGATCAATGACAGCATCAAGGTCAATACGCTGACCGACACGCAAAGCCTCACCCTCCCCGCCGGCGCGACCGGTTCAACCCAGGTCAACTCCCTGGAGGTGGGCACCGCGGTGTCCGAGCTGGTCAGCGAACTGCTGCGCGTACTGTCCGGCATGCTCGATCCGCGCGACGATGGCATGAGCCAGGGCTCGACCGCAGCGCAGTTGGCCGATCGCTACCTGAAAGCAGCCAACGTTGGTCGCAATCGCTACGACGTCGATGCGTCCATCAAGCTGCTTGAACTTG
The DNA here is from genome assembly GCF_036320025.1 of Stenotrophomonas sp. SMYL86. NCBI lineage: Bacteria > Pseudomonadati > Pseudomonadota > Gammaproteobacteria > Lysobacterales > Lysobacteraceae > Stenotrophomonas > Stenotrophomonas sp. SMYL86. The sequence goes on along the minus strand of NZ_JAWIRU010000001.1, from coordinate 14,221 downwards.
GCGACCAGACACGGGGGTTGAAGCCTTTGGGCGCGTGGGATGTACCCAAGGGTGTTCCAAAGCCCTGCCTGGTGGGCCTGCTCACATGCTGGGAGGATGGCTCGGTCTGGAAAGGCTATCGCACGGCTGTGACTGGCGAAGGGTTGGGCGTGCTGCCGGCACTGCTGGGTAGCCTGCTCGGCGGACTGACCGTCAACCGGTGTGCAAGCCTGCTGATTTCCTTGAGCGACCAGGCCTACAACAACTGCATGACGCAGAACCTCGCGTCTTACCTGCAGACCGCCCACGACGGCTTCCTGGACCAGTTCGCCGGCGACGGCGTCACCGCCCCCGGCAATGGCCCGGTCAGTTGTTCGGGCCTGCTGTGCTTCCTGCTGAAGCCCGCCCTGGACGTCCTGAAGCCGCTGCTCAACAGCGTCGGCTCCCTGCTGCGCTCGCTGCTGGCGCAGGTGCTGGGCCTGGAACTGGGCCGTACGGATGTGCATGTCCAGTCCATCCAGTGCACGCCCGCACAGCTGGTCTACTGACCCGTGACGGGCGCCCTTGGCGGCGCCCGCGCACATGCTAGACTCCCGGCGGGGAACCACCTTCATCTCAACCCACACTCATCCGTGGATGGTCTAGACATGCGAGAAACTTCAGGGGGCGCGGTCTTCGCCCGGCACGCGCGCGGCGCGGCACTGCTGGCCGTGGCCATGATGCTGGTGGCACCGGCGGCGATGGCTGCCCGTGGCGACCGCGAAGCAGCCGCAGAGCCGGCCGCACGTACCGCACCGGTGGTGCGCAACACCGTTGACGAGCTCAAGCAGCTGATGGATGCCCGCCAGCTGACCGAGCTGCGCACCACCTACAACGGCAACTACGGCGCCAGCCTGCTGTTCAATGCCAACACCCTGACCTACTACGTCGCCCTGTTCCAGGAGAAGAACTTCTGGCGGGTGATCAAGACCGATGCCGTCGACAACGCCGAGCGTGTCTACCGCACCTTCGCGCAGCAGTCAGAGCAGCTGGCCCAGGTCTACATCGACACCACCCGACTGGAAGCCGGCAAGCGCTATACCGAGCGCCTGGTGGCCTACAACGAGGAGCGCCTGCGCACCCTGCAGCAGGAAATGGAACAGCAGCAGGCACAGTCGGCCCAGGTCAGCGCTGCCCTGCAGCAGGCCCAGCAGCAGGCGGTCAGCCTGAGCAGCGACGTGCAGAGCACCAACAGCCAGCTGGATTCCCTGCAGCGCCGCATCCAGATCCTGCAGGCCGAACAGGGCAACCCGGAGCTGAGCCTGCCCAAGCCGGACAGCGTGCCCTCGCCGGCACCGGCGGCCGCCAGCGACGGTCGCTGAGGTCCAGCGCCTGGCGTGCCGTCCAACGGCGCCTACGGGCGCCGTTGTCGTTTCCGGCACCATTCCATTTCAACGGCACGCCTCATGCACGGCATCGTCCAGTTGCCGGCGCTGCACGAAGTCCATGCGCTTGCCATTGGCCAGCACCTTCCCACGATGCTGCCGCGCGCGCTCACAGGCGGCGGGATCCGCGCTGATCGCTATCAGTGCAGCCCGCGCACTCCGCTGCTGCACCACACGCGGACGCATTGAAGCTGGGCTCGCGGCCTTGGCCGCGCTCGCACCTGTCGAGGGCGGCTCCGCCGGCACCTCCCAGCGCCATTCCGCGCGCCCCTGGCACGGCGTCTGCTGGTAGACCGGATGCGGCCCGTCCACACATTTGTAGACGTTGGTCTGAGCATGCGCCCCCGTGGCCAGCAGCAGGTACAACAGCGGGCTCCAACACGCGTTCGACATTGCAGGCTCCTCGTCAGGGCTGCCGCCATCCTCGATGCCGGCACGGCTTCGTGCCAGAGCGATACACGTCACATCCGGCGTAATCCAGCACAGCCGTGCAAGTCGTCGGTCTGGCGCTGCGCTGTACTGCCGAAGGCACCGGCATCCACGCCAGCGCCTTCCCTCCCTTCCGCCAAGGAAACCACAATGAGCAACTTCGTCACCGTCGCCGACGGCGCCCGCATCTTCTACAAGGATTGGGGTACCGGCCAGCCGATCGTGTTCGCCCACGGCTGGCCGCTGTCGTCCGATGCCTGGGACCCGCAGATGCTGTTCATGGGCCAGAACGGCTTCCGCGTGATCGCCCACGATCGTCGCAGCCACGGTCGCTCCAGCCAGACCTGGGACGGCAACAACATGGACACCTACGCCGACGATCTGGCGGCGGTGATCGAGGCACTGGACCTGAAGGACGCGATCCTGGTCGGCCATTCCACCGGTGGCGGCGAAGTGGCCCACTACGTGGGTCGCCATGGCAGCAAGCGCGTGGCCAAGGTGGTGCTGGTCGGCGCCGTGCCGCCGCTGATGCTGAAGACCGATGCCAACCCGGCCGGTACCCCGCTGGAGGTCTTCGACGGCATCCGCAAGGGCACCGGCGGTGACCGCTCGCAGTTCTTCAAGGACCTGACCACGCCGTTCTTCGGCGCCAACCGCGACGGCAACAGCGTTACCCAGGGCATGCGTGATTCGTTCTGGCTGCAGGGCATGCTCGGTGGCGTCAAGGGCCAGTACGACTGCGTGCACGAATTCTCGGAAGTGGATTACACCGAGGACCTGAAGAAGATCGATGTGCCAGCGCTGGTGGTGCATGGCGATGACGACCAGATCGTGCCATTCGATGCTTCGGCCAAGCTGTCCTCGCAGATCATCAAGGACGCCGAGTTGAAGGTGTACGCCGGTGCGCCGCACGGCCTGACCGTCACCCACGCCGACCGGTTCAACGCCGACCTGCTGGCGTTCGCACGCGGGTGAGGCACTGCGGCGGCGCCACCCAGCGCCGCCGCCCCTGTGGTAGAGCCGGCCGCTGGCCGGCTGCGCAGGATCGGGATGGATTGATCGCGCAAAAAGGGGACGGAGGGGATTAAGTCGTTTGTGCACAAACGACTTAATCCCCTCCGTCCCCTTTTTTGTCAGATATCGCTGTGGTGGTGCGGGACCCCGGTCTTCGGCAGCGGGTCATGCCCGCCCACGAAGTGGCGTACCACCGGTGCACGCTCACCGCGATGCAGCCCGCGCAGCACTTCCTGGATCGCCTTGTCATCGGCGGTGATGCGCTCGTGCTGGCGCAGATGCTCCAGCCAAGATGGGGTCACGAAATACTCAAGGTGGATGCCCGGGCTGGCCACATCCTCGACCACGCCCCAGACCACCGCGCCATCGCGGCGACGGATCGTGCCCAGCGCGCGCATCTGCGCCTGGAACGCTGCGCGGTCAGCCTCGTCGATGCGGTACTCCAGGGTGACCAGTACCGGGCCGCGATCGTTGGATACCGGCACCGACAGTTCCGGTGCCGGCCAGTGTCCCGCCGGGCGCAGGTTCAGGTCTTCAGTACCGGCAATGCGCACGCGCCACACCAGCAATCCGCCGATCACCGCGCCGGCAGCCGCCACCAGCAACGCCAGCTCCGGCGAGGTGCGCTGCGCCAGCGCGCCCCAGCTCAGGCCACCGGCCGCCATGCCAGCGGAGAACACCATGATGTACAGCGCCAGTGCACGCGCCCGTACCCACGCTGGCACTGCGGTCTGCGCGGCAATCTGCAGCGACGACAGCACGGTGATCCAGGCAAAGCCATTGATCAGCATCACCAAGGGCAGCACGTACCAGCTGCGGGTCAGCGCCAGCCCGACCAGGCTGAGCGCCAGCGACAGCGTGGCCAGCAGCACCAGCAGGTCGCGATCCATCTGCGCGCGCAGCTTCGGCAGCAACAACGCACCACCCACGGCACCGATCCCGATGCAGCCGAGCAGCATGCCGTACTGCCCCGCCCCACCCTGCATCTGGCCGCGTACCACCACCGGCAGCAACGCGTTCATCGCTGCGGCAAAGAAGAAGAAGCCGACCGACTTGATCAACACCGCCTGCAACCGCCCGGCGCGGCTGGCATAGCGCAGGCCCGCCTTCAGGCCAGCACCGAACCCTTCCGGCGGCAGGCTGGACTGCTTCGGGTCGCGCTTCCAGCCCCATACCACGAACAGCATTGCGGCGAAGGTGATGGCGTTGAAGCCGAAGGCCCAGACCGCACCGAGCTGGGCGACGATCACGCCGCCGATGGCCGGGCCGATCGAGCGCGCGATGTTGATGCCGATCGAGTTCAGCGCCACCGCCGAGGCCAGCATCGGCTGCGGTACCAGTTCGGACACGATTGCGGCCTGCGCCGGCATCGCCATCGCCGCGCCGCAGCCCATGCAGAAGGTCAGCAGCACCAGCAGCTGCGGGGTCAGCATGTCCATCGCGGTCAGCGTCGCCATCACCGCGGCGACCAGCAGCATCCAGCCCTGGGTGGCCAGCAGGTACCTGCGGCGGTCGACGATGTCGGCCAGGGTGCCGGCGGCCAGCGCCAGCAGCACGATCGGCACCGTGGTGGCCGACTGCACCAGGGCCACCATCAGTGGTGAGCCGGTACGCTCGGCCATCACCCAGGCAGCGGCCACATCGTTGACCCAGGTGCCGATGTTGCTGGCCAGGATCGCCAGCCAGATCGAGCGGAACATCCGGATTTTCAGCGGGGACCAGGCACCTGCGGCCTGTGCGGGGGGTTGCGACGCGGTTGCGTTCACCATTGCCATGCTCCAACGATCGAGGCGAACAGCGTGTCCTGGCCTCCGGCCTGCTTCAGTGCAGGACCGGCATCGACCCAGGCCAGCTGCAGCTGCCATTGCCAGTGTTCGCTGGCCTGCCAGCGTGTTTCGGATTTGTATTGATTACCGATGCGGCGCGCGCCACCGGCGCTGCCTGGCAACGCCACCAGCGGTGCCGGCGTGGTGTAGACCGCATCGGCACGACGATGCTTCCAGGCCATCTGTACGCCCAGCTCCGTCGTCACCGCGCCTTGCAGGCGCAGGGACAGGGTCGGCTGAAGGTCCATCAGGTTGGCCGGGGCCAGCAGGCTGGCCTCGCTGAAGTAGGCCGATTTCGGGAACAAGGCGTTGAAGGTTCCCAGGCGGCCGTCATGCAGGTTGCCATCGCCACTGGCGATGTCGGCCTTCAACCCCAACCGCGGCTGCAGCGGCAGGTTCGTCCAGCGCCACCCCGTATCGGTCGCCAGCGTCCAGGCGCGGATATCGAGGGTGCCGGCGGTCGTCCGAAGCTCACCGCCCTGCGCCACCAGCTCGCTGTTCCAGTCCAGTGCACCGGCCTGGCCGAACCAGCGCGCGCCCAGAGTGTGCCGACGTTCGGTACCCACACCCGCGGCGAAGCGCGCGCCCTCACGACGGTAGTCCACAAGATACAGATCCCACTGACCCGCCCGCTGCCCGTGCGCCGTCGTGGCATACGCGCCCCAGAGATGCGCGCCGTGTTCGCCGCGATCATCGAAGGCACCTGGTCGGTTCTCCACCGGACGCAGCGCCATCAGATCCAACGTGCCGAAGCGGCCTTTCCATCCTGCACGTGCACCGTCGAACGCCAGGCGGATGTTCGGCCCATCACGCACCGACAGCAGCCGTGAACTGCCATAGCCGGCTTCCTGCCGGCCGAGTTGCAGATGGAAGCCATCGCGCTGCCAGCGCCAGTACGCCTGCTGCACATCCAGCGCGCTGCGGTCGGTGCGACCCGGGCCGCCGGCCTTGCCATTCTCCCCATGCACACCCAGCTGCAGCTTCGCCTGCCAGCTGTCTTCCACATAGGTGGCCGAGGCCAGCGCGCGCAGCAGGCCATAGCCATCCTCGCTGCCGCCAATGCCGAACCGGGTCGGGTCGTAGTACAGGCCACGCGCCCGCAGCGATGCGTCCCATTGCAGCTGGCCGTCCCCAGCCGCGCTGCAATGACCGCCGTCGCAGGCCTGCACCAGCGACGGTGCGGCCAGCAATGCCAGGCTCAGAACGCGAAGCACGAGCATCCCATCGCGCCCCAGAACGCGGTCAGGTCATCGGTGGGCGCCGCGTGCCGGGCCGCATGACCATGAGCACCGTGAGTGCTGCAGGCTACGCCGTGATGGTGACGATGGGCGGCGGCCAACCCGGTGGCGGTACCGCCGACGTGGTAGCCGCCGAACCGGTTGACCGGCGACCAGTTGGGCATCGCCGGCGGCAGCTGCGGCGCAAGCCCTGCATAGTCGGCGTCGGCATGCACGATGCGGCCACCGACCACGGTCAACACGCTGGTGATGTCGGCGATCTGCGCGTCGTCAACACGGAAGAAATCGGCCGAGAGCAGGATGAAATCGGCCAACTGGCCGACCTTCAACGTACCCTTCACTGCTTCGTCGCCGGAGAACCAGGCACTGCCCTGGGTCCACAGGCGCAGTGCCTGCTCACGTTCGAGCAGGTTCTCATCGCCATACAGGGCCAGCCCGCCGACGGTGCGCCCGGTCACCAGCCAGGACAACGCCACCCACGGGTTGTAGCTGGCCACACGGGTGGCATCGGTTCCAGCACCGACCGGCACGCCTTCGGCCAGCATGCGCTTGACCGGCGGCGTATGCCGCGCCGCCTGCACGCCGTAGCGCTCGACGAAGGCTTCGCCCTGATAGGCCATGCGATGCTGCACGGCGATGCCGCCACCCAGCGCACGGATGCGCTCGATGTTGCGCGGGGTGATGGTTTCGGCGTGATCGATGAACCAGTGCAGGCCATCGAACGGCACCTCGCGGTTGACCTGTTCGTACACATCGAGGATGCGGGTGATGCTCTCGTCGTACGTCGCATGGATGCGGAACGGCCAACGCTTCTCGACCAGCAGCTTCACCACATCGTGCAGTTCCGGCTCCAGCTCCGGCGGCAGTTCCGGGCGCGGCTCGTTGAACAACTCGAAGTCGGCCGCGGAGAACACCAGCATCTCGCCGGCACCGTTGTGGCGCAGCAGGTCATCACCCTGCCGCGGCTGCAGCATCTCGCTCCAGCCGCGGAAGTCATCCACTTCCTTGCCCTTGTTCTGGGTGAACAGGTTGTAGGCGATGCGCACGGTCAGCTGGTCATCGCGGTGCAGCTGCTCGATGACCTGGTAGTCCTCGGGGTAGTTCTGGAAACCACCGCCGGCGTCGATCACCGAGGTGATGCCGAGACGGTTCAACTCACGCATGAAATGACGGGTGGAATTGGCCTGGTACTCGATCGGCAGCTTCGGACCCTTGGCCAGGGTCGCGTACAGGATCAGCGCGTTGGGCTTGGCCAGCAGCAGCCCGGTCGGGTTGCCGAGCGAATCACGCACGATCTGCCCGCCCGGCGGATCCGGGGTGTCCTTGGTATAGCCGCAGGCGCGCAACGCGGCACGGTTGAGCAGCGCCCGGTCGTACAGGTGCAGCAGGAACACCGGCGTGTCCGGCGCGATGTCGTTGAGCTCCTGCAGCGTGGGCAGGCGCTTCTCGTTGAACTGGGTGGCGGTGAAACCACCGACCACGCGCACCCACTGCGGTGCAGGCGTGCGGTCGACCTGCGCCTTCAGCATGTCCAAGGCATCGCCCAGCGAACGCAGGCCGTCCCAGCGCAGTTCCAGGTTGTAGTTCAGGCCACCACGTATCAGGTGGGTATGGCTGTCGTTGAGGCCGGGCAGCAGGCGCCGGCCCTGGGCGTCGATCAGGGTCGCTTCATTGCCCCAGCCACGCATGATCTCCTCGTCGCTGCCGACGGCAACGATGCGCCCTTCCTGCACGGCCAGCGCCTGTGCATGCGGCTGCTGTGGGTCAAGGGTGGTGATGCGGGCATTGCGGATGACCAGCGTGCTCATGCGACGCTCCTTGGAAGTGGAATCGAGTGCGGCACCGGCACGGCCGGCCAGGCCCAGCGCCACCGCGGCGCTGCCGGCCAGCACCACGTTGCGGCGGCCGTGATCGAGTGGATCGTGACTCATGCGAGGTCTCCCGGAAGGCGTTGGCCGTCCAGTGCCCAGGCGCCGGGCCCGGTCAGCGCGAGGGCCAGCAGTACCGTGGTCCACATCAACGGGTACTCGCTGCCGCCGCGCATCCAGAACCAGCCCTTGGGCAGGGCCAACAGAACGGTGAAGCCGATGAAGGCCGCCGCTGCAAGCGCGGCGACGCGGGTCTGCCAGCCCAGCAGCACGGCCAGCCCTGACAGCACCTGCAGCAGGGCCAGCAGCAGCGGCAGCGGTGCCACCGCTGGCAGGCCGAAGCCGCGCAGTTCGGTGGCGAAGCCGGCCAGCCCAGGACCGCCGAACCAACCGAACAGCTTGCCCAGCGCGTGTGGCAGCAGGAATCCCCCGGCTGCCACGCGCAGCATCAGCAGGGCCAGGTCGAGGCCATGGCCAGCCAGCATGCTCAGTGCCCGCCTTCCTGCGCGCCGAACATGCGCTTGGCGTACTGGATGCCGATGCCATAGCCGCCGGCATGGTCGCGGGCAATGCCGGTGGTCAGCTCGTAGGTCTCGCCACGCGCCCAGTCACGCTGCAGCTCCAGCAGGTACTGCACGCTGGTCATCGGCACTGCACCGGCCTGCACCATGCGGGTGATCGCACGCTCGTGGGCTTCTTCGCTGACATCGCCGCAGGCATCGGTAATCACATACACCTCGAAGCCCTGTGCCAGCGCCGACAGCGCCGGTCCCACGATGCAGACGCTGGTCCACAGGCCGGCAACAACCAGGCGACGCTTGCCGATGCGGTTGATCTCGTCGATCACCGGCTGGTCTTCCCAGGTGTTCATCGAGGTGCGGTCGAACACCGTCTGGCCCGGGAAGATCTCCGGCAGTTCCGGGAACATCGGGCCGGAGAACGACGCTTCGGCGACGGTGGTCAGCAGCACCGGCACGTTGAAGCCCTTGGCGCCCTTGCTGATCAACGACACGTTGTTGCGCAGCGCGGAGATGTCGATGGTGTGGGTAGCGAACGCCATCTGCGACTGGAAGTCGATCAGCACCAGGGCATGGTCGGTGGGCGACAAGAGGGCCGGGGCGGGCGTGGCGGTGGCAAGGCTCATGGTTGGACTCCGTTGGAAACACGATCAGGGGGAAGCAACAGGGCGGCATCACCGGCCAGGTACTGGCCGGGGCTGCAGCCGGTCTCGGCGCGGAAGCTGCGGACGAAATGACTCTGGTCGAAGAAGCCCAGCTGCTGCGCCAGGCAGGACATCGGCAGCTGCGCGACCGGCAACAACTGGCGCGCACGTTCGATGCGGCGACGGCGCACGTAGCGCAGCGGGCTTGCACCGGTACCGGTCCGGAACAGGCGCACCAGATGGAAGCGGCTGACGCAGGCGGCTGCGGCCAGCTCGGTCACCCGCAGCGGCTGCGACAGGTGCTCATCGACATAGCGCAGGGCGCGCTGCAATGCGGCGGCCTGCTGCGGTGCCAGCGCCACGGCGGGCGGATCGGGCGAAAAGACGGTGGCCATGCGGGACGCCGCGAGGGGGTGCCCCATGGTGCGTGGCCGCCGCACGATGCCCTACCCCCGTCGGTCGAGGCCAGCACCTACCCGAATGGGGGAGGCCGACGCCCGAGCAGGCGACGACCGAACAACCGCGCATCCAGTGAATAGGCGCCAGGGCCCAACATCAACAGCGCCAAGGGCAGCACCACCTGTGACCACGGCGCCTGCTGCGCGAACAGGCCCACGGCCGCCATCAGCACGGCCAGTGGCGTCAACACACCCAGCGTGAGCATCGGCACTGCCAGCAGGCACAGCGCCGACCACCCGCCCGCATGCGTGCCGGGCGTGCACAGTGCCGCGGACAGGCACAGCCGCAGCCACAGCAGGCCGATGCCCGGCCCGCGGTCGGGGAACATCACGAACAGGCGCTGCATGGCCGGGCTCCACAGGACATGCCGGCGTGATAGCCGACCGCGGCGGCGACCGCCTACCCCGTTCGGGTCACCCCGGACTGCCCCGCACCTGCCAGAATGCGCGCCATGCGTGGCCGCCCCTTCCCGTTCCTGCGTCGCCTGCCGACGCTGCTGACGTGCCTGCTGCTGTGGACCGCCCTGCCCGCCCTTGCCGTGCAGCGCCCGCCGGTGAGCGGCGGGCTGCCCGGTTACGAGCACACCGCGTGGCGGGTCGGCCAGGGTGCACCCGGCGATATCTGGGACATCACCCAGGACCGCGACGGCCTGCTGTGGCTGGCCACCGGCTCGGGCCTGTACCGCTTTGATGGCCGTCGCTTCGAACGGCAGGCAGCGCCCGTCGGCAGCCAGTTCCCGTCCACCAACATGGTCACGCTGGCGCATGCCGCCGACGGTGCCCTGTGGATCGGCTACTTCCAGGCCGGCATCAGCCGGTTCGCACAGGGGAGGCTGCACAACTACGGCCGCGAGCAGGGGGTGCCGGTCGGCGTGGTCCCACGCTTCAGCCAGGATCGCCAGGGCCAGCTGTGGGCGGCGGTCAATGGCGGGCTGCGCCGCTTTGATGGACAGCGCTGGCAGCCACTGCCGGCCGCAGCCGGCCTTCCCGAGCGCCGTGTGCAGTGGGTGCTGCACGACAGCCGGGGCAGGTTCTGGGTGCTGGCCGACCTGAAGATCTGGATGCGTGCGGCCGGCCAGACCACGTTCGAGGACACCGGCATCGCGGTCTCGCAGATGGCAACGCTGGCCGAAAGCCCGCAGGGTGAAGTGTGGTTGGCCGACCGGGTGCGCGGCACCTCACCCCTGGCCAACGCGCAGGGCCTGTTGGCGGCCAGCGAACGTGAAGCGCGGCGTCTTCCGGAACTGGTTGCTGCACGCCTGCAGTTCACTGCCGATGGCGCGCTGTGGGCCACGATGAGCCCGCACGGCGGCGTCGCCCGCATCACCTTCGACGGCAGCCGCGCCGTGCGCATGGAGCGTTTCGATTCGCCGCACGGGCTGACCGCCACCTCGGCGGTGCCGATCATCGCCGACCGCGAAGGCAATCTCTGGGTCGGCACCAATCTCGGCCTCAACCGCTTCCGCGCACGCAGCGTGCACACCCTGGCAGTGGGCCCGAGTGATCCCTACCGCTCGCTGGTGCGGGCCAGCGATGGCCGCGTGTATGGCTATGGCGAAGACCTCAAACCCTACGATCTGCGGCGCACTCTGCTGGATGGCAGTGCCCCGCAGCTGCAGGCCGCCGCGCGCCAGGCACCCACGCCGATCTGGCAGTTCGATTGGGTCAATCTTGCGCGCACGGTCGCCGGCCACACCTCGTTGATCCGGCTGCCGGCCCCGTTCACCGGGCAACCGCTGCACGCCCTACTGTTCCCCGACGACGCGCAGGCCTGGGTATGCACGGGTGAACGCGGCGTCCTGCACTACCTGCATGGCCAATGGCAGCGCGAGGTCCGCCTGCCCGAGCAGGCCTGCTCATCGCTGGCGCTGGATGCCCATGGCCAGCTGCTGCTCGGCTATGCCGACGGCCGCCTGCGCCGGATGAGCGCGGGCCACATCGAGAGCTTCGATGCCAGCCAGGGCCTGTCGGTCGGGCCGATCACCGCAATGCTGCATCACCAGGACCTGCTGCTGGTCGCCGGCGAAGCCGGTCTGGCTGCGCGCGTTGGCAACGGTCGTTTCGTTCCGGTGCGAACCGACATGGCCGGTGTACTGGAAGGCATCACCGGCATGGTGGCCGATCCGAACGGACACCTCTGGTTCAATGGCAGCCGTGGCCTGGTCCGGCTGGGGAGCGATGAGCTGCGACGGACGCTGCGGACCGGGCTGCCGGTGACGCCACGCCTGTTCGATGCGGTGGATGGCATGCCGGGCATCGCCCTGCAGAGCGGACCGATCGCCACCGCCACGCTGGCCGATGACGGACTGCTGTGGCTGGCCACCAACCAGGGCCTGGCCTGGCTGGACACCACCCGCTCGCACGTCAACACCATGGCGCCCAGCGTGCGCATCGGCGAAGTGCTGTATGGCAGTGAGCACGAGCCACTGCGCGATGGCCTGCGCCTTCCGGCCGGCACCAGCCAATTGCAGATCGATTACGTGGCGCTGTCGCTGGCGCGCCCGGAGCGCAACCGCTACCGCTATCGCCTGTCCGGCGTCGACGACGGCTGGCAGGATGCCGGCAGCAGCACCCGCGCGTATTACACCAACCTCGCTCCGGGCAACTACCGGTTCGACGTGGAAGCCGCCAACGAGGACGGCATCTGGAGCACTGCACCGGCCAGTCGCGGCTTCCGCATCGCCCCCACCTTCATGCAGACGGTGTGGTTCAAGCTGCTGTGTGCGGCCGCGATCCTCGCACTGCTGGTGATGGCGGTGCGCATCCGCAGCGGGCAGCTGGCCGCGCTGTTCCGCGCGCGCCTGCAGGAACGCAATGGCGAACGCGAACGCATCGCACGCGACCTGCACGACACCCTGCTGCAGGGCAGCCAGGGCCTGATCCTGCGCCTGCACGCGATCAGCCAGTCGCCGCAGACCCCGGAGCCGGTACGCGGCCAGCTGGAATCGGCGATGCAACTGGCAGAGCGCAACCTGGCCGAGGGCCGCGAGCGGGTCAATGCCCTGCGTGAGGGACCGTTCGCTGGCCGCGACCTCGCTTCGGCACTGGCCGATGTGCATGCCGAGTACGCCGGGCATGGCACCAATCCACTGCGCCTGACCGTGGAAGGTGCAACGCCACCGCTGCAGGCCGACGCGGCCGAAGAAGTGTTCCTGATCGGGCGTGAGGCGATCCGCAATGCGTTGCGTCATGCCAACGCCAGCGCCATCGAAGTGGAGCTGTCCTACGGCACGCGGTGCTTCCTGCTGCACGTGCGCGACGATGGCGTCGGCATCGCCGACGACAATGCCGGCCATGGTCATTGGGGCCTGCAGGGCATGCGTGAGCGCGCGCAGCGCCTCGGTGCGGAACTACAGCTGTGGACCCGCGCCGGACTGGGGACCGAAGTCGCGCTGGCGGTTCCCGCCCGGCGCCTGTATCACCGCCGCCCATCGCGCTGGCGCTGGCCCTGGAGTAAAGCAAACCATGACTGAGTCCCCTGCCCTGATCGGCGTGCTGGTGGTCGACGACCACCCGCTGCTGCGTGACGGCCTGGCGGCGCTGCTGGGCGCACAACCCGATCTGCGCCTGCTCGGCGAAGCCGCCGATGGCGAGGAAGCCATCGCCTGCTACCAGCGGCTGCAGCCCGACGTGGTACTGATGGACCTGCAGATGCCACGGCTGGATGGCGTCGAAGCGATCGTGCGGATCCGCGCGATGGACCCGCGCGCGCGCGTCATCGTGCTGACCACCTACCGTGGTGACGTACGCGCGGTAAGGGCACTGCAGGCCGGCGCCAGCGCCTATCTGCTGAAGGACATGCTGCGCCATGAGCTGGTCGATACGATCCGCATGGTCGCTGGCGGCCGCCGCGCACCGATTCCCCCGGCGGTGGCGGCCAGCATCGCCGCGCATGTGGTGGAAGACCGGTTGTCGCCGCGCGAAACCGAGGTACTGAGGCATGTGGCCGGGGGCCTGTCGAACAAGCGCATCGGCGAGCGCATGCAGATTTCCGAGCAGACGGTGAAGGCGCACATGAAGAGCCTGATGGACAAGCTGGGCGTGGGTGATCGCACGCATGCGGTGACCCAGGCGCTGCGGCGCGGGATCATCAGCCTGGACGACAGCGGTCACGATTAGGGGGTTGTTCGGCAGGGCTTGCAGCCCTGCACCTGCGGTAGTGCCGGCCGCTGGCCGGCAACCTCAGGAGCAACAACAGCAACAGCGGGCTTTCCATGGGATGGCGGGGTGGGTCCGGTTGCGGGGGGCGCTGCAAGTCCCCCTTCGGGGCCCGGCCCAGCCGCTGGCGGCTGTGCGTTCGGGCGCTTGCGAAGCCGTGCTTCGCAAGCAAAGCGCCCTCACCCATGTAAGCTCGGTCGCCGCTTGCTCGTGTGCGCAGTCCTGCGCACACGGCAAGACCGGGGTTGGGCGTCCTGCCCAACCCGCCCAAGGCATGCCTCGGGCCCATGCGGCTCACGCCCCCGCAACCGGACCCACCCCGCCTTCGACAGTTGGCCGCGATCTGTCGGAACGGCGTATTGCCCTGGTGGGTGTCGACCTTGGTCGACACAGTAGATCCACGCCATGCGTGGATGACTCATTCGATATCTGACAGATATTTCGACCAAGGTCGACACCTACCAACAGCCACCGGAATCTGTCAGAGGTGGGGGGGGGGGGGGGGGGGGGGGGGGGGGGGGGGGGGGGGTGGGGCGGGGGGGCGGCCCCCCCCCCCCCCCCCCCCCCCCCCCCCCCCCCCGCGCGCCCCCCCCCCCCCCCCCCCCCCCCCCCCCCCCCCACCACCCCACAGGAAACCCGCCGTTGCTGTTGCTGTTGCTGTTGCT